>CAYWDE010000047.1:0-9869 GCA_964456885.1 uncultured bacterium
ATTCTGCCGCATTCGACTAACAAGCAAAGAAAGAACATATTCTGCTGATTTACACTTTCTCTCGATTTGAGAATAGAGTGGCCTTACTTGATTAGCTCTTATAAACCATTCCAGAACAATTGGATCAGGAATTTGATCTTTTCTTTCCACTATGATTTGAGTCAATAGATCAAGGTTAATATCTTCCTGATAAGATCTATCATGAAAAGTTTTAATATTAAGAGCTTCGGAGCCAATTGCAATCCATTGGTCATCTGGAATTAATCGAGCCACTTCAGGAGGAATAAAGGTACATCGATCAGCAACTTGGCTAGGAAAATCGGCAGAAGTTAAATAAGATTGAAATCTTTCTCGGTCAGTGACTACCCAATTCCTTACGCTACCTGATGAAATAAGGACACCTCCAAAACAGCCAGGTTGCTTCCATAGCTTCCCGATTCGTCTGAGGTTTTTTTCTAACACTTCTGTTTCGAGAACTTTGAGTTGCTGAAGAGTGGGGGGCTTTCCCAGAAAATCAACTCTATCCTTAAGATCTGGAGTCTCCAGATTCCCTTTATATCGATCAAAGGTCCTTATCCACAAACCCTTTATCTGCTCGGTAAGCCAAGATAAATAAGGGGGGAAAGGGGGGAGCGATTGTTTAGATTGAAGATAAAAGACCTTTAGAGGGGTACCTTCTCTTGCATTTTCTAAATCTTCTTGGGGAACATCTCGGTTTATTCTAGCAGGATTTAGTGCGGCGATTATACTCATAACGATCTCCTGGATTGGAAAATCGGGAAAAGGTTAAATGAAAAATTAAATATTGTACAAAGATTTAATTCAGACCTTACTCCAAGCCTTTTTAGGGAAGAAACCGAAGAAGGGGGTGGGCTGAAGGGCCCATACATAACGTCTGATAATACATGTTATGTTAAATTCAGGGGACGGGGGTTATCTATAGAACCCCTTCCAGCCAAGCAATCGCCTCTTGATAGGTTTTCGGATCCCGGATGATTTCTCGACCCGCTTCCTCTTTCTTCACAAGTTTCAGGTTCTTTTTGCAATGTTTAGCCATGGCTTCAACACTTTCCATAGGAACTCGATCATCACGATCTCCATTCACTGAATAGATTGGACATTTCAGAAGGGTTAGATCGTTTAAAAAAGTGTTTTTCAGAAGTGAGTTCCAGTACTTATACGTATAACCAAAAGCCTTTTCCTCTGTTTTTGGGGTTTTGAGGGCCTGGGCAAAAACCTGTTTAGCTTGGACTAAAAAGCCCTGGATATACTGGGGTGAATAGCCATCATCAACCATTTCAGAACGGAAAGAATAAAGAGCCTCTTCTAAAGGGGGCCAGCCTCCCGCCGAAGCCACTAGGACCAGGGCCGATATATGATCTGCCTTTGTAGCAAGTTTGGCCCCGATTCGCCCCCCATCCCCCTGCCCTATAATTGAAAGCTTCCCATCCCAGCCTGAGATAAGGCCTGTGGTTAATTTTTGCAAAAGTTGAAGATGATCTTCAACCCGATCGTCAATCGTTAAAAACTTCTGGAACTGTTTCTCATCGATTTGGTCCCCTTGGATCCCTTGTTTCTCTAAGGTTAGGGCGCATTGACCGATCTCTGTTAATTCCGTTTTTAGGGCATCATGAGTCCTCAGGGATGTCTCTTTTTGAGACCCCGGAATGATGAGAGTGATCGAAAATGGGCTTTTTTCTGGCTTATCTAAATAGCCACGAATTTTAATCCCATCTCCTCTATCGATTTCAAATGAATCTGTTCCGAAAATAGAGGCTATAGAAAAAATAGCTAATAAAACAAGAGGCTTTTTCATCCGGTCTCCTATTAGACCCATACTGGATCAGATTGTTCTCTTATGGGGGTCTTGGTATCGGTTCCCCGGTCTAATTCTACTGGAATTGGAGTAGCTAAGCTTGGAGGACGCTGTTCAGGCTGAAAATCGGTAGCGGTAGCTAGACTCGCAGGGTAAAGATCTAAAGATAATGCACCCTTTTCTCCCTGAGCTCCACTTTCCCCTTTAAAGCCGTACCCTAAAAGGCGGCAGATGAGAGATCCCAAATAGTGAATTACAGAGCTAAAAGCGGTCCAAACTCTTCTGAGCAAACTGGGATGAGCTTCTTCGATTGGGGCTGGAGCCGCTTTAAGGGTAGATGCAGGAGTCGGTTGGACAACACGTTCTGGTAATTTCTGAGTATATCTTGGGTTGGGAATCCTCTGTGGATTCCTCTCACTGACAAGGTCCCAATCATCCCCATCTTCATTGATTTGTGGTAAAGCTGCGCGAGCAACCCTTTTTTCAATATTTAGAGATTCTCGGTTATCTCCAGGTAATGTAAAGTCGGAGCGGGTCGGCGCTGCGGAACCGTCTATAGAATGGACTCGTGATGACATAAAGCACCTCTATCTTAAAGTTTCTCAAGAATTAAGTATTCTGATGACCTAGCCATTTTTTTTCACGAAAATCATTTTGAAATTCTCATTTTCCTTTAGCCGTTGTATCATATCTCCTAACAATTGGAGCAATTATGAGAATTATTCACTCTATGGGCCACGTAGTAGGGGGCACTTTGCTGATTGCGGGCACCACGATCGGAGTCGGCATGCTTGCACTACCTGTAGCGACAGGTTCAGGCGGATTTATCCCCTCTATGATTATCTATCTGATCTGCTGGGCCTTTATGCTCTGCACAGGTCTTCTCCTTTTAGAAGTGAGCCTCTGGATGCCCAAGGACACAAGTTTTATCTCGATGGCAGAAAAAATTTTAGGCCCTGTTGGACGCAATATCTTTTGGGTCGTCTATCTGTTCCTTTTTGTAACCGTGATGATTGCCCATGCCGCAGGCGGAGGATCTGTCTTATTGGATATTACTGGATGGAATCTCCCCAATTGGGCTGCTGTTGTGATCTATTCAGGGGTTTTAGCTCCCGTTGTATACCTCGGAGCTAGATCGGTCGATCGGTTAAATATGATCTTGATTACAGGGGTCATCCTCTCCTATATCGCCTTCCTGTCGGTCTCTTTCAAAAATGTCGATTTAGAGCTCCTCAAACACTCAGATTGGGGCAAGGCCTGGTATGCTCTACCAATCCTATTTACTGCTTTCACCTATCAAGTGATTATCCCCACTTTAATCACTTATATGGAGAGGAATGTCAAAAAAATTAGATTAGCCATTTTCCTCGGCTCTTCGATTCCTCTAGCGATCTATCTGGTTTGGGAATTTGTTATTCTAGGGATTATCCCTACTGAAGATCTTCTCGAAGCGGCAAAACAGGGGCAAAATGCGATAGGCCCTTTAAAGCAGCTAATCCCCCAAGTGTTTAAAATCGGGAAATACTTCGCCTTTTTTACACTCACCACCTCTTTTATCCCCCTCGCCCTCTCCTTCTTCGATTTTCTGGCCGATGGGCTCAAATGGGAGAAGAAAGGGGCCCGAAGAGGAGTCCTATGCGCCGCTATTTTCGGAATACCCACCTTGATCGCGATCGCCTATCCAAATATCTTTTTGATAGCTCTTGGTTATGCAGGTGGGATCAGCTGCGCCTTCTTATTTGGCCTCATGCCGCCAGTCCTTGCTTGGGTCGGTAGATATGTTAAACACTATTCACAAGAGAGAACCCAGCTTCCTGGGGGGAAACCAGTTTTGGTGTTTTTAATGGTTTTTGCTGTGCTGATTTTAGTGGTTGAAGTGATCCAACAGATGTAAACAAAAAAAAACCTCGGGAATTGACTCCCGAGGTTTTTGATTTAAAGTCAAAAAATTCAATTACTGTTGTTTTCTATTTTGTAGATATTTAGCAATAGCAACACCTGCTGCTGCTGTACCAACAACCCCAGTCGCAATCCCGAGATTTTGGAGTGTCAAAATAGAGCTCATGCCGCTGCCAAGAGCGCTGAAATCGCTGCTTGAAAAGTTGCTTGGTGAGAAATCGCTGCTTGAGAAATTACTTCCGAAGTTGCTCGGTGAGAAATTGCTACCTGAGAAGTTGCTTCCGAAATTCGGAGGGATAAAGTTGCTTGTATTTTCCCAAGGGTTAGAGAAGAGGCTTAACACTTTGCTGTAAACTGCAGAAGCGTTAGTGCTAATGTGATTCAACACCCACTGACCATCTGGCATTGTAACTGCTTTTCCTAACATAGCAGCTCCAGCTGAGAAGCCAATAGCGCGGAGAATCCGGCGGAACATCCGATTCAAATCAAATCTTTTAACAACTTCTGCTGTTTTTACAGTTGCTTTTGCAAGCGGGTTGGTTTTGAGCCACTCTTTTTGTGTCTCGTCTAAATTTTTTGAGCCTTTTTCGCTCATTGCATAGGTAATGTTTCTGATGTCTCTCTTAAGATCTCCGACTAATGCTCTAGCTTCTGCTTCATTAGCTGGTTGTGCATTGACTCTAAGGTCGAAATCTCTACTATTTGTAAATCCTACATTTGATGCCATTTGATATTCTCCTAAAACTTATTTATTATTGTTTGTTATTACCGTTATATTATAAACGAAATTAACTTTGATTTAAATTGCAAATAAATAGCTTTATAGATAATATAAAATTAACTAATAAGGTCTTAGGGTGGGAAAAGAATCGGAAGTACTCCAGTTCCTTGAAGCTAAAGGGGGCACAGTTGAAAATTTAGAGGCTATTAAGCTAAATCTTACCCGCTGCGTAAGTCAAGGGATGATCGATTCAAACGATGATTACTACAATCAATTATTAATTTTAATTGATGAGGCGACCCTCTCTGAAAATTGGAACGAACTGGAAGAGGTTGTCAGCAGGGCAAAAATCTTAGAAATCGATGTGGCGGCCTGGCTCTCTGGCCATGGGCAGACAAGTATTTCTTTACCTTGGCCGAGAACCCCAAAGGGCTAAAAGAGCTGCTGTAGCTTGAGCGACGTTGAGGGAGGCTATTTTACCCGCCATCGGTAGGTAGATAGAGCGGTCGGCCTTTTTCTTCAAAAGGGGTTGAATCCCCTCCCCTTCAGACCCGACGATAAGGACGGTTCTGGGTGCAAAAGAAAAAGTATAAGCCGATTCTGAAGAGGGGTCTAAAAGGGTCGCCACTACTTCAAATCCAGCCTCTTTAAATTGATCCACCGCCGTTGCGAGGTTTGAGATTCGGATCAAGGGGATCAGTTCACTTGCCCCGCAGCTTGTCTTTGCAGCTACAGGGGTTAAATCGGCCCCCCGATTTTTAGACCAAGCGACAGCCGAAGCTCCAAAGCATTCGGCGCTCCGGATCAGCGCTCCAAAATTTTGGGGATCAAAAATCTGATCCAACATGAGAACAAAAGCCGTTTCCCCCATTTGCTCAACAAATTCTGAGACATCTAGATAGGATCGGGGCTTAATCTGAGCTACGAGGAGTTGGTGAGAATCGGACCCGGTCATTTTGGTAAGGGCATCCCCTGAAACAAAAGAGATGGGGATTTTTTTCTGCTCGCAAGCTTTGAGGATATCCGATTTTTTAGAGGAGACAGTGTAAATTCGGACGATTTTTCCTGGTGCATAGCGGAGCAGCTCGTCGATCGCATGAACGCCCATGATGAGCTGGTCTTTGGAAGGCGTTGAATGGGAGTTTTTCAAAACACCCTCGAAATTTGCACCGAAGCGGAAATAGGGGTCCAACGGAGTTTGAATTTTTGAGAAAAATCCTCTACACCAGTTTGTTCTACGGTTGCATCTACAACTCGAGAGGAAAAGTAGTGAATATCTCCACTCATTCCTAAACGCCAATAGCGGCCTAAAAGCCAGTCTACTTGAGCCCACCCGGTTTGTCCCATATTGCCGCCTGAGCTGGTTTTAATCTTTTGGTTATTAGTAATCCCCTCTCGCGTGTTTTGACGGCTTGTTTTGACCTGGTTATGGATCATGTGGTATGAATAGCCAACATTAAAAACGACATTATTTCCAGGTTCAACGGTAAAACCGCCTCCGAAGAAGACACCATTCCAAACCAAGCGAAACTTCCCATTTAAAGTTGAAGAGAAGCCATCTATCGGAAGAGGGGTCCCTTTTCGATTGAGCTGCTCAAAATAGCCGCAATAGCCGATCAGTGGCGTTATGATAACTTTATAGGTCCTCTGAGCGGTTAGATTTACCGCATACCCAAAATACCCAGATCCATCTGCAGTCCATCCGTCCGTCTCAAATTGAAATTGGAGATCTTCGGCTGTAAATGGGAGATTAGCGTACTTTTGATAGAGGTTCCCGCGCCCATAGGTGCCATAGGCTCCGCGCATGTAGAATGTGAGATCCCGGTGGATCACTTTAAAGGTGAGCCCATTTTGCCAATATTGAATATCTCGATAGAGTTCGCTATAGGTGAGGCTCCCATCATCCCCGGGATTTTGCAAATGCCAATGGATCCGGTCATTTCTATAACCGGAAAACGCTTCAACGCGCAACGGCTCATTAACTGTGGCAAAGAGGGTCGCTGCTGAGAAAAACAAGAGGAGGTATCTCATAAAGGGATCGGGGCTGTCCGTTTAGACCAGTAATCGGGGCCATAATCGTAGCAGAGTTGAGCCCCTTTAGCAATCGGTTCTTTTACATAAAAAATGACATGGCTGATATTTTCAAAGGTAGCTAGTGAAGAGTTGAGATTGGGCGTTGAGCTGTGATTGAGGTAGCGGGCAAGCCCCCCTTGGTCAAGAGCGTCGATTGTATAAGGGGAAGAGACACCTTGAGCGACTACATATTCAAAGCAATAGGCGTTTTTAACGTCTGTCTTCTTTCTTTTACGCACTTTCCCCGTATATTCGGAGATGAACTCCATTTTTTTAAAGTCGCGCAAAGCAAAAACACCCCACCCAAGAGTTGAATCGATCCAACGGATCGCGACATCTGGAACTAGGGGCGTTGAGAGCTCTTTTTGAAAGTAGCGGCCGAGCCAAAGCTGCTCTCGGGTTAGCTCCCCTTTTTGATGGAGTTTAAGGCTTTTTTGGGAAACATCGGAGAAGACATGAAAATCTTCAAAATCGAGCTGAGGCACCCATTTGGCCCCGGTCAATTTTTCAAATTGTTCTAAGGTTAGAGCTCTCCCCTCTTTTTCAAAGATCATTGAAGAGGTCTTTCGGGATTTGGGATTGGTGTTTCCAGTAAAGGGGACCATAATCAAAAGTGAGCTGATTCCCCTTCCGAATCTCTTTTAAGGAGATGAAAATCATTCGAGGAACCCCTCCCCAATATACCGACTGAAGCCCAAGGTTTGGCTGAGAGCTGTGGTTAATAAATCGGGTGAAATTTCCCCTCTTTTCAGCATCAATCGTAAAATTTTCTTTTCCTCCCCAAATCGGATAGCGGAGACAATGCATTTTTTCTTTGAGTTCTTTTGGTTTTTTTTGACAAATCAGCCCCGTGTATTCTCCCACATAATTACAAGTTGGGATCTTCGCTTCAGAAAAAACGCCATACCCCACTTCATTATCTATATGCTGAATTGAAATAGGGGGGTGGCTCCCCTGCCTAATTTCTGTGTCAAAATAACTCCCCAACCAAATTTTTTCAGCTGCAATTTTATCGTCCCCTTTCGCTTTAGCCACATACGATAAAACTTTTTCAAAACCCTCTCTAGTTTCAAAAACTGGATGGGGTAAATATTCAAATTGACTGAGAGAAGGGAGATCGGGAAAAACAGCTACTTCAGAAAGGGGCTGTAAAATGTGGAGAACCTCTTTCCTATTCAAAAATTGGGCAATGTCTATAGAGCTTAATCCAAACCCATCGCGGCGCAATTTTAAAGAAGGATCTCTTTTCAATATCTGGATCATGTCTAAACGGTTATCGAGAACAGCTAAATGAAGAAGGGTCCTCTTATTGGGAGAAGAGGTTAAACGGGCTATTGAGAAGGGGTCGTCAACTTTTTCTTTGAATTGTTCCCACGAGATTTTTTTTAGAGATAGACGATCAAGCAAATTTTGCAAAACTTGCTCCTCCTTTACGTCTCCAAAAAAAGCCCAATCTGCTTTAGGGGTAAATAGTGCTTGTCCCAAACAACACCTCAGATTTTTAATTGAAGAGAAGTTGTATTAACAGTTTACACGAGTTATTGCAAGCGATTTTTTCCGTTCTGAGAGGAGAAACGGGCCATTTTAAATCTCCGAAAGCGGGGAATGATGGGATAGTGACCTGGCCTTGTTTGACCGATCACAGGATGGTAAAGCATTCCGAATCCTAGCGCTTTTGATACATCAAGAGATAAGAGGCTGTCTTTAGATTCAGTTTTCATAGACTACAAATTATACTTTTCTACGGCTCTTTTATCAACAAAATAATAGAGATAAAATCCCATTAGTGATATCCCTGTAAATATGATTCAATTTCCAATGAAGTTTGAAGTAGAAGCTGCATCGTCTGCTGGAGCCAATTCCTTGTGGACAGCACAAAGTGGGACACTCCCCCCTATCCCCTCTGCAATTCCTCCCGAATTTAACGGGCCAGGCGGCGGCTACTCCCCTGAGGATCTCTTCGCTTTAGCGCTCCTTAACTGTCTGATCGCTACCTTTAAAGTCTATTGCGAAAAATCAAATGTGACCTTCCTGGAGATCCGGGGGAAAGCTTCTTTGACGGTTGATAGAATTGCTGGCCAGTCTGGTTTTATGATGACCCAAGTGGATATTTTTTTTGATGTTTTGCAAGCTAGTGATCCAGAAAAAGGGAAAAAGCTTCTAGATGGGGCCATCAAGGATTGTGCAGTCAGCAATTCGATTAAAAGCAGCAAAACCTTTCATATCCATTTTTCTTAGCCCTATTTTTCACAGTCAGGGATCCGATCGGTATCCAAAAATTGCGGTTATCCTTTAAAATAGCAAACTGCTATCATGAAGCCCTTGATTGGATTGATTTTTATGCTCGGTGCCTTTGGGGCAGGAGACGCATTTGCTATGTCCCGCTCAGACAATAAACCCTTAGTGATCATTTTAATGGGTCCCCCAGGATCTGGAAAAGGGACGCACGCAGGCCCTCTAAGTCAAAACCTCACTCTACCCCATATTTCTACAGGCGATCTATTCCGCGAGCACATCAGGGCTCAGACCCCTCTTGGGATACAGGCAAAAAGTTATATCGATAAAGGTCACCTAGTCACGGACGAATTAGTCCTGGATATGTTGTTTGAACGGGTTAGCAGAGCAGATTGCCAAAACGGGTATATCCTCGATGGCTTTCCTCGTACTCTCACTCAAGCAAAAGCGCTCGATCAGAGGCTGAAAAACCGCCACCGGGTAATCGCCCTTAATTTAAACTTACCCGATGCTACGATTATCGAGCGGGTCACTGGGAGAATTGCCTGCAAAGATTGCGGCCGCCCCTTCCATAAAAAATTCGATCCTCCTAAAAAAGAGATGATTTGCGACGGCTGTTCAGGCCCTCTTTATCAACGCGACGATGATCGAGAAGAGATCATTCGGAAACGTCTCGACGTATACCGGATCCAGACCCAACCGCTTATTGAATACTACGGAAAACAAAAAGATGTGCTTCGGGAAATCAACTCGGAGAACTCAAAAGCGCAAGTGTTCCACGACGTGATGGACGCTCTCCCCATCCCCCTCTCTACTGCGAAATAAGCTTTTTATGGAGTACTCTTTAGAGCACTATAATAATATCCCTTATGAAGAGATCCTTTTTAGCGGGATCAGCGCAGAAGCTTTCCAAGCAAAAAGGCTCTCCCCTATCCAACCATTTAGCATTTTCATCAAAGATCGGAAAAACGTTGTTCTTGGTGGAGTTTCTGGAACGACATTTTATGGCTCCCTTTACGTGGATAGCCTTTGGGTAAATCCCTCCCTGCGCCATCAGGGATGGGGAACAAAACTGATGAATGAGGCTGAAAAAATAGGGACGGAAAGGGGAGCTCGATTCGTCAC
>CAYWDE010000048.1:0-9843 GCA_964456885.1 uncultured bacterium
GAGCAGGAAGAAGAAGAGCGGGCAGGAGCGTTGAGTGAAGTGGGGATCGAATGCCGCATTTTAAAAAAGACTTTGGTTGTCGATGCACTTCCCCCTTTTCTCGAAGCGGCCGATTTCCCTAAGTTTTTTGCCGAGTGGAGAGAGGGGAAGAAAATTGAACAGATCACCTCCCGCTTTTGCAGGTCTACGAAAAAACATTTTTCTTTAGATCAGGCGATCCTCTATTGGAAACATCTCCAAAAATGTAGAGATCGACTTTACGACCCGCTGGGGAATCTAATTTTTGTCGAAGTTCGTGAAGAAGATTTATCCAAAATTTTGAATCGAGGGAAAAATGGATGATTCCCGCTTGCAGAAGCTGATTCAACAGCTTGATCACCCCTGTTTGATTGAACAACTGGATGATTTACTCTATTTAACCGGGTTATCTCTTTCCAGAGGAAGGCTTCTTGTTTCTCCTCGAGGATCTATCCTATTTGTAGATGGGCGTTATTATGAGAGGGCTAAAAAAGAGGCCCCTTGCTCTGTTAGACTTTGGGAAGATGGGAAAGAGATAAAGGAGAAAAAGATTTACTTCGATAGCGCTGCCCTTAGTTATGATGGATATTTAGCTCTAAAAAAAGAGTTCCCCAATACGGAATTTATCCCTAAGCCAAAACCTGTTAAAGATTTGAGAATGATCAAAGAGGAAAAAGAGATCACGCTTCTTAGAAAAGCGGCAGACCTAACGTGGCGCGGTTATCAGAAGGTGATCGAGATCCTTCATGAAGGGGTTTCAGAAGAGGAATTAGCGTTAGAGTTTGAAATTTTTTGCCGAAAAAATGGGGCCTCCGGCCTCTCCTTCTCGCCAATCATCGCTTTCGGGGAAAATAGCGCTTATCCCCACTATCGTGCGGGGAAAAGCCGATTGAAAAAAGGGGATGTTGTATTGATCGATGTGGGCGCTGTTGTGGATCAATATCGGGGAGATATGACCCGGATCTCCTATTTCGGTCCTCCCGATGAACGGATCGTCCATTTTGAAAAGATTGTCCGAGAGGCGAAAAAAAAGGCGATCGATCGTATTAAGCCAGGAGTTAGGGTGGGAGAACTCGATGAAATTGTCTGTGATCATTTCGAAAAAGCGGGTGTAAAGCAGCTTTACATACATAGTCTTGGCCATGGAGTTGGATTGGAAACGCATGAGTATCCGAAAGTTCGATACAATAGTGAGGATAAAGATCTCGTTTTAAGGCCCGGGATGGTTTTTACAATAGAACCTGGTTTGTATCAACCTGGGGTAGGGGGAGTGAGAATTGAGGATATGGTGGCTGTGACAGAAACCGGGTGTGAAAATCTATTCCCTGAGAGAGGGCTCTGAAAATAAATTTTGATCGATTTTTAGCGGCTTTCACGCTAGAAATTAATCCAAAAATTTTTGTTAAGGAATGTAATGAGAAGTTTTAGAAGGAAGATTGTCTATAGTCAATCGATCCTATTTGTGGTTTTTATTTTTTTTCTTTTTCCTCTTCTCTGGTTAATTAGTGGACAGTTGATCAAACGGATCTATTCTCAAAGAGTATACAAACTCGTATCTAACGTAGAACAAGCGCCAGATCAGCCTTCTTTACTGCAAATTTTAAAAAATCAAAAAGATTTTGTCTGGCAGACAGGGAGTTTGCTCGATAGCTCTGGAGCCGTTATTTATGAGTTTCCAGACCATTCAGAAAATAGTGAAACCTCGAGTAAAGAGGTATTTGATGCGATCAAGTACGGGTTTGGATATGGGACACACTACTCTCCTCTTCACCATGAAAATGTACTATATATTACTAAATCTTTCACTGCGCACAATCAGAATTATATTCTCTCAGTGATCTTCCGCATTCAAGAAATTGATCAAATCAGAAGAGCTTTTGCTATTGTTACATTCTTCATTTGTGCTGGATTGCTGTTGATCAATAATATCCTTGTAACCCTTATTGTCCGATATATCATGCGGCCAGTGCAAAAGATCGTCAATGCAATCGGAAATTATAAAGAGGGGAAAGAAGAGCTCCTCCCTCGGATTACATTAAATAAGTCTGAAGAATCTGGAGAATTAAATAAACTCGCCTTCACTTTTAATTCATTGATTGATCGAGTCCAAAAGCAAATTGAGTATCTGACCAAACAAAGAGAGGAGACGGAAGCGATCCTCGAATCAATTGGGGAGGGGATTATCGCTGTCGATCCTAGTGCAAAAGTCACTTTTGTTAATCGAACAGCTTGTCGGATGCTCGGCGTGGCTCGGGAAGTGATCCTCACTCAATCGTTAGATCAGATTCAGACGATTTCAGAGGGGCTGAACAAAAAGTGTCACGAGCTTCTCGTTCATGCGTTACAGACCTCCGGTCCTATGGTTCAAACTTGGGTTGTTACAGAGCAAACGGTCCAGTATCTCGATTTAATATCTGCGCCACTAGCCCACAAAGATGGGGCTCTTCTGGTTTTACAAGATAGAACTTCCGATTATAGGATCGTCGACGTGGGGAAAGATTTTATTGCGAATGCATCCCATGAACTCAGAACACCGATCACCATTATTCGGGGTTTTGCAGAGACATTACAGGATATTCCAGAGCTTTCAAAGACTTTACTACATGAAATTTTAGAGAAAATTGTGAGGACTTGCGGCCGTCTAGATAAATTAGTTCGGAGTCTTCTTACTTTAACAGACGCTGAAAATATGTCTGAGGATCGGTTCAAATCGGTTGATCTAGTCCCTATTGTTGAAAATTGTGTTCATGCTCTACGCGCAGCGAAAGAGACGGCAAAAATAGAGCTCAATATAGGAGCTGAATCGGCTCCTATTATTGCAGATTCAGACTTACTTGAGCTTGCGGTTATGAATATTTTAGAAAATGCAATTAGATATTCAGAAGCTCCAGCTCATATTCAAGCGACTATAGAAATTATGGATGAGGACGTTTATTTGAAGATCAAGGATCATGGGATTGGGATCTCTGAAAAAGATTTACCCCATGTATTTGACCGTTTTTATACAGTGGATAAAGCCCGTTCTCGCAAATCAGGGGGAGCAGGCTTAGGCCTTTCAATTGTTAAAACGATTATCGAAAAGCACAAAGGGAAAGTTCTCGTTATCTCAGAGTTGGGGAAAGGTAGCACCTTCACTTTTATATTGCCTTTGAATCTCTAACCTTCAATAGAGATATTTTTTCTTAAGTAGACGTTGCTTTTTGCGTCTTCTGCGACAAACGGCTGTTTTTGATTTTTTGGATAATGTTTGCCAAACTGTAAAAGCAATAATAGATCTGGATCAATGCTTATTTGATGCATCTCAGATGAGAGATGCTCAATGAGCTCTTTTGTTAATGGAGAAGCTTTGGGTTTATGCGCCTCAGCGTAAACCTTCTCTCCCATCTTTCGATCAAAAAGAGCCACCAAGAGATCTAAATTCCCATGGAATAAACAGATCTTATCTTGAGATGGATCTGCCTTTATATAGTCTAAAAGCGGGGGATATCCCCTATTTTCTTTTAGATCCCAACGCTTAGTCCCTTTTAGCATTTTGTAGTAAATTCTCTGTAAATCGGATTTTAAAAGGGGTATTTTTTCAAACGAGAGAGTCCCTTCTTCTTGTAAAGTAGCTTTTGCTGAAGAGAGGAGGATGTCTAACAGTCGATATTCAAACCTTTTTTCTCCGGTAAAAAGGGGAGAGTAGAAAGCCCGGATCAGGCGTGCTGTTAGCTCATATAAAACAGGGTGACTCTCTTTCCCTTCCTGGATAAGAGGCCAGAGATTGATCCTTGCACATTCCTGATTGAAGGGGGATATCTTTTGTTGTTCCTCTTCCTCCCCATCTTTCTCCTCATCTGTTTTTTCTGGTTTTCCCTTTTTGGCAGATGCTGGATCCCTCTCTTTTTTAGGAACTTTCACACCTTTGCAGCTTTTGTTATAGAACGCGCTCTCGTATTGATTTAAAATATCCCGATTCGCTTCTTGATTGGCTGCATAGGTTTTGCTCAGGCGGACGGCAGCCGTTTGCTTATCAAGAAAAGCATAATGCCCATAAGAGAGGATCATCAGGATCGAAATAATGAGTCCCAGAATATTCAGATCGCGGCTCTCCTTTCCCTGTAGGTGACAAAAGGTTCCGATACAGGCAGGATAAAAGCATATTCGATCGGTTCTTTAGAAGCTTCTTCAGAAATTCTCAATCGGATAATTCCAGGGACCTCTCGCCCGGTTTTAGGCCATGTGTATCTCCAGGCGAGGGAGGCGTTAATAGGGCGGATTTTCTCTTTTTGCCCATGCTCAACGGCGCTCTGTTTTCCTAAAAATTCGAATTCAAAATAGGCTACGTTAGAGAGTAAAACTTCCTTTCTCCAAGAACCGTTTTTCTCTTTTGAAAGGGGCCATGTGGCAAGGCAGATGTTTTTTTCTGAGTCGAGGTAGATTCTTCCGAGAATCGAGCCGCTAAAGGCTGGGTCAGGATCAATTCCATTATTAAAAATAGTCACTAAACTGAGGTTTTTCTCTTTCTCAAATTGTTTTGTATAAAAAAAGGGATCAGCTGCCCCTTTATCGATCGAGGTCAATATTGTTTGCAATCGGGTTTGAAGGTAGGCGCGATGCATGATTGTCATACGTGCGGTATCCAGTTTCTTTTCGATCTTGGCGCTTTCGACAAAAAAGGAAAAGAGAAACATGAGAATAATGGTCGTTAAACTCAAGGCGATCAGTAATTCTAAGAGGATCAGCGCCCTTTTTTTCTGAGGGCCAGGAATCCGAGTCCTAACCCGAGCAGAATGAACGCGACCAAAGAGACCCAATCGGGGAGTAATCCCGGCTTGTCGGCTGGGATGATTTTGGTGAGAGCCCCAAACGCTAAAAGGACCCCTATACATGCGTCACCGCCGATAAGTCCCGAGGCGAGTAGAATCCCCTTTTCTTGCGCAGATTCATCTGTTTTTTTCCGGTCGACATAACCCCTTACAAGGCCGCCCACCATTGTAGCAGCCGATAGCGAAAGAGGCAAATAAACACCGAGGGCAAAAGGGAGAACAGGGATCTGAAGAATCATCATCACAAACCCTAGGAGAATTCCGATTCCGACAAGGGCGTAGGGGAGATCCCCGCTAATCACCCCTTCTACGATCATCGACATAAGGGTTGCTTGGGGGGCGGGCATGACGCTTGAGCCGATTCCATAGGCTTGATTTAGAATATAGATCGTATAGCCTAAAGCTAAAGAGGGGATAATCACTCCGATGATCTCAGCAATCTGTTGATACATCGGAGTGGCCCCCAAGATGTACCCCGTCTTTAAATCTTGAGCCGTTGTCCCTGCCATGCAGATCGCACAGCAAGCGACGCAACCCATTGTCATGGCGGAAATGAGATAGAGCCTCTCTGTCCAGCCGAGAAGAACAAAAATAATGCATGTGATCAGAAGGGTGGTGATGGTCATCCCCGAAACGGGATTTGAGGTGGAACCAACTAGGCCAACAGTTAAAGAGGTGACCGCTACAAAGAAGAAACTCAACACCACCAGTAAAACAATGGTCAAAAGATTCATTGGGAGTGTTGGGAATACCCATAGAAAAAGGATGATTCCAAGCGCTCCGATCAAGAGCCACGCCATAGAGATATCTTTTTCTGTACTTGGCAGATGGCTTCTCGATTTAAAGCAGGAGGAGAGCTCTTTGAAGCTTGTGTGGATCGTCCGATAGAGGAGAGGCGCAATTTTAACCAGGCTGAAAAGGCCCCCAATCGACAAGCAACCAGCGCCTATATAACGGACATAATGGCTCCAAATGTCGTCGGGGCCCATCGCTATAATTGGAACGGTCGAAGGGTAAACGCTTACAGAGCCGATCCCAAATTGGACAATCAGTGGGACGATCACCCACCAAGCAATTACACCTCCCGCAAACATATAGCCTGCGATCCGGGGGCCGATGATATACCCGACTCCGAGGAGGGCAGGTGTGGCATCGATCGAAAATTCCGCTTTTTTGAAAGCGCCGAAAATCCAAGAGACCTGCTCTTTCCAAAGAAAAAGGGCGTTGGAGAAAATTTTATAAATGACGGCTCCGATAAGCCCCCATAATGCGAAAATGGCTGTCCCGTGGGTTTTTTCTCCCGCCTTTAAAATTTCTGCGCAGGCTGTCCCTTCAGGAAAGGGGAGTTTTTTGTGCTCTTCCACAATGATGAAACGGCGCATTGGGATCATAAATAAAATTCCCAAAATGCCCCCCAAAGAGGAGAGGAGAAAAATCCTCCCAATCGAAGGGGTGTCCCCTAACAAAATGAGAGCTGGGATGGTGAAGATCACCCCTGCAGCAAGCCCCTCTCCAACGGTCGCTATAGTTTGGACGATATTGTTTTCGAGCACGGTTGAGTTTCTGAAGAAGAGCTTGAGGACCGCCATAGACATGATTGCAGCGGGGATCGATGCGGAGATGGTAGTCCCAATTTTTAAAGCTAAATAGCCGTTGGCAACTGCAAAAAAAAATCCAAAAATCATCCCTAAAAGGGTCGCTCTAGGGGTAAATTCCCTCATATGGCTCGATGGTGGAACGTGTGGATGAAACGTCTCTTGGTGTGACATGAAGCCCCTCTATTTGCGCTCCTCTCTGCTATGCCAAGTTTAAAATTATTTTTCTACAAGAGAATGCCTTTAAGCGGGATCTTTTTTAATATTTTTTTAATGGCTTGCTCAATTGTTATACCGTTCGTAATTCAAGAACCTGCTTTAAAACAGATTCTTGAATCACTAACAGTATCATCGGGAAAATTATTTTGTAGATATTTTTTGGACAGGGAGGCGAAATAAATACTTATCTTCATTTAAAGAAATTGTGATGTATAAATTCCGATATTCTTCGTTGTTTTTTCCCATTTTTTTCCCTTTCCCTCTGAGAGTGAAGTTCCGATGGATAGTTTTTATTTTAGAGCCAGGGATCTGAATCGTCCGATCGGGGAGAGGAAAGGGGTGGGTTGTTTTATTCAAGTCTGGAAGTTGTTCCCAAGGGATCTCATTTTTAAGGAGTTTTTCTTTCACTTCGGTAAAGGTCCAGTCGGCAAGCCTCTCCTGCTCTATAGATTCTAGCCGTTTGAGTTCAGATCTATATAAGACTATGGAGCTTTTAACTAAAGGAACTATGCAGACAGTTACTAAAGTAAAGCCAATTAATATTTCTAGAAGAAGGAATTGCCGTTTTTTCATTTTGGGTCAATTATAAATCTTTTGAATGAAAAGTTGAAATGTTTTTGTAACTCTGCTAAAATTTAAGGATTATGTTACAGACTAAAGCACTTTACAATCTTTTACGTCTTAATGCATCTGAAAATCCCGCTATGAAAGCCGATTCTTGGGCGCTTGAAGATCTCCGTTCTTTGCCGGTTGAAGAACTCTACCATCGATTAAGCCTCCACAAGGTTCAGCTCGATAAAAGGTCATTTATCCATTTTGCTCAAGAGTGCGACACTCCGGAGGAGTTGGTCGATCTCTTGCTTCCCGATGAAGCTTTAGAAGAGGTGAGAGACCCTTTTTATCTACTGGTGTTTGAACTCTGGCGTAGACTTGTCCCTGAAAAACAATCTCTATCGGTTTTTTGCGATGAATTGGATTACCGTATCGCTCTCTATGATGAAGGGCAATTAGAAAATGATGAGTTAGTCCAAGATGCTTTAGCCAATTTGCTCGAAGTCCTAGATGAAAATGCCGATACGGGCGTAGATCCGCAAGATATTTTAAACGGCATTTCCGATTATTGTGCACATGATGTGGAGAGTTTTCTCTATGATTATGTTTCCGAATTATTGGATAGTGGAAATGCCCTCTATGCGGCTGAGCTGATTGAAGGGTTTGCCTCTTATGTAACCGAGCCTCTTTGGTTTGATTTCTTACGCGTCCGACTTATTGCGTTCACAGATATTGGTGAGGCCAATCTGCAAATGCACGCTTTAATCAGACAGGAACTCGAAGTATTGCTCCTTTTAGAGGTTCTCCGCTTTTTATCTGCGAACGGGGATCCTAACCTATTTAAACTCGCGGTGAAAAAAGCCCTCCCTCTCCTCACAGATCAAAATGAGCTGATAGAAATCATCGGTTGGATTGCCGATTTTTATCGACGGCTTGACGAAGATGAGAAAGAGAAAGGAGTCCAAAAGTTTTTGAATCAAAGAAAACCGGGACTGATCCATCCTTCCGATCTGAAAATGGTGCAAGAGTTGATTGCCGAATAGGAGTTTTTCCGTTGCGGAAGCTATTTTTCTTCATTTTGTTCCTTTCAGTTTCCCCCCTTTTTTCTTCAGATCATCGGACATCCCAAGCTGAGAGAGAACGGCATAAAAAATTGAGAGATTATGCTCAGCAACAGGGAGGAGGTTTTGCCCCATCTCACCGCTTTGCATTAGTGGGGAGTCAGAGTGCAATTCGGACTTCTTTAGCAGAGAAAGGGATCACTTTTTCCTCTTCTTATGTCACAGATATGCTCGGAAATCCAGCGGGTGGAGAAGCGAGAGGATTTGCTTATGCTGGCTCATACGGTCTTTCTGTTAATATCGATCTTACTCCAGCAGGTTGGAAAGGGTTTGATCTTTTTAGTTCTGCTGTTTGGCGCACAGGGACCAACCTCTCTCAAAGAAAAATCGGCAATCAATTTCCTGTCGCCCAGGTTTTTGGTTCTCAGACGGTGAAACTGAATGAACTCTATTTCTGTCAGACAATTTTAAACGGTAATCTGGTTTTTAAAGGGGGAAGACTTGATGCGGGAAACGATTTTCTCGCTTCTCCCCTGTATGGGATGTTTGTCAATAATGCGTTCGACGGGAATCCCATTTCGATCTTCTTCAATGTCCCTTTCACCGCTTACCCGAATTCTACATGGGGTTCATATCTCTTTTTCAAACCTTTCAAGCGGATTTCGGCTAAGTTTGCGCTCTAAAATGCAAACAACAAGATCAACAAAAATAAATATCACGGTTTGAACTTCACTTTCAAAAATACTAATGGTGTGATCTGGATCACAGAGTGGTGTGCCTCGCTCAACCAGGAGCGGGGAGATCTGGGGATGCCTGGCAATTATAAAGCGGGCTATTTCTATCTCACAGGGAAAGAGGCAAAATTTAAGGGGGGAATGGAGAGGGGTGACCCTTGCTTTTATCTCCTTTTCGACCAGATGATCTATCGGAAAGGGCCCCCCGGTTCAGATCGGGGTCTTACCCCTTTTGTCTCTTTTGTTTTTGCCCCCGAAAACCGGAATCTTTTCCCCTTCTTTTGGGATTGCGGTCTTGTCTTTAAGGGGCTTTTCGATTCTCGCCCCAATGATTATGCGAACGTAGGGTTTGTCTATGGTAAATATAGCCGGGATCAAGCAGAAGTTCAAAGAAGCGGAGGAATAGAGCCGCAAAATTTCGAATCGGTGATTGAGCTCAACTATTGGATTCAGGTTAACCCTTGGTTCTATATTGCCCCCGATATGCAATATATCATCCACCCTAAGGGGAGAAACACTCCAAACGCTTACGTTATCGGAGCCCAAATTGGGATCACTATCTGGTAATTAAAGAATTGCAATCGGTTGGAAGTGGATATAATCGCACGAAGAGAGGACATATCGTACGCCCCTTGCCTCTCCAAAAAGGGGCTGATTGGCTTTGAGGTTATGCAAATGGCCAAATACACAGATCTGAATCTGATGTTGTTCGAGAATTTGAGCCGCTCGAGAGGGTTTTAAATCGGCCCCAATCGGAGGGTAATGGGTGATTGCAATCCTCACTTTTGCATTTGGATCGAGTTTTCCCAGACTCATTTTTAACCGCTCGAGTTCCCGATCGAAAATTTTTTGCGAA
>CAYWDE010000049.1:0-9793 GCA_964456885.1 uncultured bacterium
TCAATATCGCCCCAGAGCCAGGGTCTTTTCACAGAAAACATGGTCGTATAGGCGATTTTATCTTGGGCTGCTTTCCCAAAAACATAAGCTGTGTTGAAAGAGTGGTGTTCATATCCCAAAAGCGTATAGGTACTCTCACCCTCTGCGAAAAGGGGTAAATGGTAGGTCGATAAGAAAGAGACAATTTTATGAGAAACTTGATCTTTCGCGTACCAGGGTCTTGTGCTATCTGATCCCGAATAATTTTCTAGGCCAGAAACAGGGGAAAAAGCCCCAATCAGTAGGAAAAGTGCGCATATCTGAATTGCATACTGGAACGAAGTTTTAATTTTTAAAGGGATTTTGCTCATGAATACACTCCTTGTTAAAGAACGCAAAAGGATAGGAGTTTATTTGTTTTTTGTAAATTTGACATTTCCTTCCTGTAGTGATATCAAAAGAGTGTTGCTAAGAAGGGTGAAAAATGAGCTATCTACAGGTGGGAAAAGAAAACAATCGGGACATTCAAATCTATTATAAAGATTGGGGTAGTGGGCAACCGATTGTATTTAGTCATGGGTGGCCTCTCAGCGCAGATGCTTGGGAAGACCAAATGTTATTCTTAGCTTCTAAAGGATACCGCTGCATAGCTCATGATCGGCGGGGACATGGCCGATCTAGTCAGCCTTGGCACGGGAATGAGATGAATACCTATGCGGACGATCTCGCAAAGTTAGTTGAGGCGCTCGATTTAAAAGATGCGATCCATGTGGGCCACTCTACAGGGGGCGGCGAAGTTGCACGCTATATCGGCCGTCACGGCACAAAACGGGTTGCTAAAGCGGTACTCATTGGAGCTGTCACTCCCCTGATGTTAAAAACCTCCGCTAATCCTGGAGGGGTACCCATCGATGTATTTGATGGGATCCGGAAAAGTGTCCTTGCAGATCGGGCCCAATTTTTTAAAGACCTCACAACTCCATTCTATGGAGCAAATAGAGCGGGCAGCCATATTTCTCAAGGGGTGCGCGATACATTTTGGCTACAAGGAATGATGGGGGGCTTTAAAGGGATATTCGATTGCATTAAGGCGTTTTCTGAAACAGATTTTACAGAAGATCTAAAAAAAATCGATATACCGGTATTGATCATACATGGAGATGATGATCAGATTGTCCCGATCTCTAATTCTGCTATCCCCGCCTCTAAACTCATCAAAAAAGGTGAGCTAAAAATCTATAAAGGGGCTTCCCACGGCCTCTGTTCTACGCATAAAGACCAAATCAACCAAGATCTACTTAGATTTGGGAGTCGGCATATCCCATAAATAATCAGATTGTTGTTTTCTATTTTAATTTGGCATTGTTTTGAATATAATTTTTAATTATAATTAATTAAACTTTTTTAAAAAGGAAATTAATTATGTCTGCAATGCTTGATTATTTAATGAGATATTACCCGCCAGTTCAACTGATAAGCACCGAAGAGTATTGCAGAACTTTCAATAACCCCTCTCCGTTCCCCCGATCTAGCAGAAATTACACCCCTCGCCCCTCTTCAGGAAACATAACTCCTATCCCATTTAACGGGAATTACAACCCTAGTCCTTCTTTAGGGAACATAACTCCTATGCCATTTAGCGGGAATTATAACCCTAGTCCTTCTTTAGGGAACATAACTCCTATGCCATTTAGCGGGAATTACAACCCTAGTCCTTCTTTAGGGAATATAACTCCTCTCCCATTTAGCAGAAATTATATCCCTAGTTCGTCTCATAGGGATTTACCCCCTACCTTTAATGCCAATAATGGGACCCCTTCAACCGGCTCTTTTGATATTCTGTCTTTGAATCGCGGCCCAGTTCCAGCTATAGAGCATTCTGTAATGGGGTCTAATGGACCTTTTATCCCTACCTATGATGATCAGAGGCGAATCACTGCTGCGAAAATCTCTAAGATGTCAAAAACGGATCCTGATTTTGAGTGGGAAAGAGGTCGGCTTCAGGCGTTAACTCAGTTGCGAGCTGAAGAACTCAGCCAGAATCGGGGATATTATTGATTCAAATAGGGGGGACTATTTCTCCCCATAAAATTTGGTGGGGCATTCCTAATTGCTGCCATCATTCATTCAAATATTTTAGAGTGTGTTTTCCAAAAAAAACTAGAAAAAATGGGTCAGTTGCCTCCAACGGATTTTTGAAATAATGCACTAGCTTGAATCCCGAAATTTTTAGATAATGGGAGTTTAGATAGGGTTGATGATGAAAATAAGCGTTGATAATCAGGTGGTTAAACTGTTCTCTGCCGATGCGGATAAGGTGCTGAAAAGCCCACTAGGAACTGGAGAAGATAGTTACTTAAGTTTCGGCTGGCCCTCTTTATTGGAGTATCTAGGGCTAGGGCAGTTATTATCCCGTCTCCCCCCTTTTGATAAAACAGAGATTTTTTTTACCGCTTCTGTAGCGGCCCTTTGCGAAGTGGATAACCCTGAAGATCTTTTCTATATCTACGATAGTCTGTTTACCGAGATGATCAAGCAGGTGAAGTCGTTGCCCGAAATCGACCCTGCTTTTCTTTTGGGTAAAATTGAAGAAAAAAAGGAAAAACTCTCATTCTGGGAGATGGAAAAGATCCTCTCTCCCGCATTGGTTGCACAGGAAAAAGTTCTGAGAGATAATGCCCCGCATGCGATGCACGATCTTGTCCTCTATTTAGCGTGGGAGCGGATGTGTATTTGCATGTCGCGACTTTTTGATCACCAATTGATAGATCCTAAATTCATTCAGAATTTGAAGAGGCTGAAATGGTGCCTGATTGAATCTTATCAGCACATTGCGAGCCAGGGGAGGACCTCCCCCTCTTTTTATCGGTTGATCGAAGCGCTCTTCTATTATCAGATGAGAGAAGAGCATTTAAATCTTCATCCAGAAGGGGATTGGGAACTGTTGACTCGGAGTTTCCCTAGTTTAAAAGGGCCCGATGAGCTGATCGACTGTTTCTATATCGATCACGCTGTCGTTCCCGAGTCTAAGACTGTAGAAGAGACATTTTGCCATTTGACTCTCGATTCCCCAGACATTGTTGAATCTCGACTTGCTCTCGCCCAATATATGATCAATCGACTCAAAGAGGAAATTCCTCAGTGGAACTACGCATTGCGTCCAGGCAACATCATCCACTTATCGGGTTGAGCGGGCATAGTATTGATAAAAATCGTCCATCGCGAGGATAAGGCTGCTAGCGCTCCACCCCTGTTCTGGATCGCCTCCTTGGATCGATTCCTTTGTCTCTGGATCGATCGCATACCATTCCCCTAATCCTGTTAATCGGGTCAGTTTAGCTCTCTGGTTTTCAGCCATCTCTAAAGAGGCCTCTGTCCCCATTGCGATCAGAGCCCGCACAACTGTCCAACTTACATGGGGCCAAATGACCGCCCCTTTGACAGCTTTTAAAAGGTCGCTCTCTTTTTTTGTCTTGCCGCTGATCGGCACAAAGACCTGAATGCCGATAGGGGAGTCTGCTTTAGCAAATAACTGGATCACCTCATCATAATAACGGGGCTCAATCAGCCCAGCTAAAACAGCTTGTGCTAGTGATTGGGGATCGGCGGTTCGCCCTTCAATAAATTGGGGGTTGTCTTCTTTAATAATAGAGTCGATCGGGGAGGGGTTGACCGGATGATCTAATCCTTTGAACGTCCGCTCTCCCGGGATAAAGTCGCGAGGATTGAACTGCCCGTTTTCAAAGAGAAAATGTCTCTGAATCGATTCTGTTAGTTGATGAAGTTTTTGATTAAAAAATTCGACGAGGGGCTGTTCTGTATGAAAAATATCTCTGACTCTGTCCAGATCGTTCGCATGGGTCGCTAGAGAGCGGAGGGCAGATTGGAAAAACAGGGCGTTCGTCAATGTTTTAGCATCGTAAAGGAGATCGGCAAAAATATCGCGGGAATCGGCCCCTAAAGGGAGTCCATCGCGTAAAACATTGTTAAATAAATAGATCAGAGCATAGGCGAGCGGTTGGTGAAACTCTTCGAGGATTTTCCCTTTATTCTCCGGCTCGTATTCAAGAAGGGAAAAAAGGGCTCTGATAAATTGGATTTCACTATCGCGAGTTCCCGGCGTTAAGTCTTCTAATGTCCCTTCCATGAAATGGCGGAGAGCAAATGAGGGGCCCGGCGTGTTTGGCGCATTCTCTTTTCTAAACGCTAGTAATTCGTTGTAATACTTGCGAGCCGATCCGATATTTTCGATGGGAGGCAAAGGGGGAAAATCGTCGGGAAGTTGTTGGCGCCAGCCGGAGAGTCTCAATGCTAAAAATGGGAGCTGATGATCGGGGGCAATACAAACGATCGGGATCTTCCCAAATGGATCGTACTGTTCGTATCCATTGTGGTGAGGCTCATGCTTTCGACATTGGGCAGCGGCGATCTGTCGAAGTGCATTCCAATAGGCCTCTTTATGCCCTTGTTTGAGATAAGCGGGAGCCATGTAGGCGAGATCGCGCGTCCATAGCATATGCCGATAGCGGGGTCCGTTAGAGGCTCCCATCCCCCCTTTTCCACACAGTTCGATCAGCTCTTTAGCCCTCGTTAATTGCTGGAGCTCTTGCAGAGCTCCTGATAGAGCTTCACTCAAGAATGACTCCCTTGTCCTAGCCCCGCCGGGGAGATCCTTTGTCCAACCGAGATAGAGATCCTCTTTGTTGTAGATTTTAGGCATGATTTGATCATGGTATCTGATGACCGATGCGTCAAATGTCTTTTGATCTGCATCTAAAGGGGCTTCGAACTCAGTTTTAACTCCACCTCCCCGTTTCACAAGAACAGAATCCCTTGTTCGGATCGCTGTAAAACAGATGTCAAACCATCTGTCTCCCTTCGGGATAAGCCCGTTTTCAAACCCCACTGCATAGTCTGGGAAAGTCTCTTTCCAGCAATGTTCCATCCGATGGATGGCGCCAAAGGCTGTTTGCTGAGCCCCAAAGGGTTGTCCAAGGGCGTGTTTAGATCTCCAGTCTGTGATCCCAGGCTCTGCCTGAAAAGAGGTTATAAGGGCACCGGGATAGAGGGTTTGAAAGGCACTCTTCGCGGCTTCAACTTTTACTGGATTTGTCGACCCAACGGTAACTGTGATTGCGGAAACCATAAGATGCCCTTTTTTTTGGGATAAGGGTATGCCAGCCAGTAGATTATTTTTCAATGTCGTTAGTGTATTGGTGTAATTTTTTTTTTGAAAAATAGTGTGATTTAATGCATTTAAATTTTAATTATAAAAATTGAAAGTTAATTTAATTGCATTTTTGTGTTTTTGTATAATAAATGTAATTTTATTAATAATATTAATTATTGTAATAATTACAATTTAATTCATTTTTGTTTATAATATTATAAAAAATTAAACGGCATTAATATGAACACAATTGCATTGCCATCTTCTTTTGAAAGGAGCGCTCCTCAAGGTTTGGTTTCTCGGGAAGTTTCTCTCAGCGCCCCTGTAAAAAAATCTTTTGCTTTAGGCGGTGGAGCTGCAATGAGAGGTGCCGGAACCTTGGTTATTAGCGGCGCAGCAGCCGGAGCTGTCTCTCTTTTAGCTGCAAAATCGATCATTGCTATTGGTGTAGGATCTCAGGCACTTCCTATCGTAGGAACTGTTATTGGAATCGCCCTCATGGTTTTTGGGGCCTATCTCTTTTATCGGATTTGGCAAAACGAGAGGAGCGCTTCCGCTCTCTCATTTAAAAATCCGCAGATCGAGCTCCAAGCCACTTCTCCCAAGGAGTTAACAGACGCTCCACCCCTTCAGGGCGAAGCTACTCCAGATAAACGACTGATTGAAATCATCTCGCCAACAAAACCAGAATTACAAAAAGAGATAGAACAAGATCCTCTTGCAATCACTAATTCAGAAAAACTTTTAACTGCAAGTAATGTGATCCAGTGGGGATTGATTGGTGCAGCATATGGTGGGATCGCCCCAACGATTATTATGCCTCTCGCTGCTCTCTCTAGCTTAGGATCGGAAATTGCAAGCTTTTGTATGCTCCCTAAAGACGCCTCTTGGCTTCGGAAGGCGATGTCTATACCGCTCCTTTCTAAAGCGATCATCAGCTACAACCCGTGGGTTGCAAAGCTTTTCCAAGTAACTTCCCTTTACAATGTGGTCCAATCTTCAGCGGCTAAGCTGAAAAATGCTTGGAATGCATTCTCTTCTAATCGAAGAGGAGCTCTTACATCGGCAGGCGTAAATCTATTTAACCTCGCCTCTAGCGTAGCCTTTGCCTCTGGAATCGTAAAGATACCTCCACCCAAACCGAAATGCCCCCCTCGAGCGATCGTTAATCTTCCCTGCTACGGTTGCGGGATGTTCAGCGTGCAACACTATCTTGTAGGAGTTTTTGATCAAGTTGAAAAGGGGCACTATTCAGGGATGAAAGTAAACTTTGGGCACGTAGGGCCTTATATCGATCCGGCTCGCGGACCTAATTGGTTCGACTACTATTTTAAACCGATTGATATAGCCGATGAAACTTGTCCCTATGCTCCAGAGAAAACCTTTACGATAGAAGAATATGGGAATCTCTGCAATTACGCTGAAAATGTGTATGGTCATGAAAATCG
Organism: uncultured bacterium; assembly: GCA_964456885.1. GTDB lineage: Bacteria > Chlamydiota > Chlamydiia > Chlamydiales > SM23-39 > REEB52. Next base: position 6,598 of record CAYWDE010000049.1, read on the forward strand.
GGGGCTTTCCCCAGATAGAGCTGCGGCTCTCCTTCAGAAATATCTCATATTGAAGCCTGAAATTCAGGGTGAAATAGAGCAGTTCGCTAAAACCCATTTCTCCGATTCAGATTATGTAGTGGGCGTCCATTACCGGGGGACAGATAAGGCGTGTAACAGCCACCACTGCGAAGCGCGAAGAGTCACCTATGAAGAGATGACATCAAGTATTAAAGACCATCTTACAACAGCTAAAGTAGAAGACTTAAGCAAAGTGAAAATTTTTGCTGCTTCCGATGAGGCAAAATTCGTCGAGCATTTAGAGGCTCAATTCCCAGGGCAAGTGGTCGCATCCCCAGCGCAAAGATCGACCGATGGAAAACCTCTTCATTTGAATGCAAGGAACAACCCTTATCAAATGGGTAAAGAGGCTTTGATTGATGCTTCATTGCTCGCTAAAGTATCGAATGTCCTCATCAGGACAAGCTCCAACCTAAGTAAGATTGCTGGGCTCCTTGTAAGAAAGGGCGCTCAGGTGATTGAGGTGAGCAAACGGTACTATCAAGACCCCGTTCGTTGAACCTCCCTTAGAGAAAGGCATTTAAAATTTTTGGCTGGAGGGTAATCCCAAACTGACTTAACATTCCCCCTCTTATTTTGCAGATATATAAGGATATTTATGTCTCTGCCAGTGACTCAGAAACAGGGGTGTGGATGTGCAGTGGCTTGTGTAGCCTATATTTTGAATACTTCTTATGACGCGGCCTTACAACTTTTTACTAAGCCAAAGAGAGCGATCGATCAGGGTTTTTTATGCGGAGACATCGCCGGAGCTTTGAAAAAAAGTGGATTAGATTATTCATACGAGAAGGCAGTTCCTCAGAATAAGCACCTCTTAGACAAACCCCTTGTTATTGTATTCATTGCTCGATCAAAAAAATATCCAATAGGACATTTTCTGGTTAGAACGGAAAGTCGATTTTGGATGAATCCCTGGCTAAATTTTCCCTGTATTGCACCGGCAGAAGCGGGTTTTGAGAAAAGATTGCCTGGGAAAGCAGAATGGATTATTTTTCCTAATGATTAATCTAATTCCGAAAGGTTGTAATTTTTTTGAGAAATAAACGCGTTTTAATTTCCGGTGCCAGTATCGCTGGTCCCGCTTTAGGATATTGGCTTCACCGTTATGGTTTTGAGGTCACAATTGTTGAACTCTCTTCTATGCTGAGAACCGGCGGCTATAAGATTGATGTTCGTGGAAAAGCTGTCGATGTGATTAAGAAGATGGGGCTTTACGATCAAGCGCGGAAAGCAAGAATTGTTATGCAAGGGGGGACTTTTCTTGATGAAACAGGGAAAGTGGTCCATGAAATCCCTCAAGAATATATGGGGATGCACGCAGGCGATGATATTGAGCTTTGGAGAGGCGATTTAGCGGAGATTCTTTACAAGGCTACTTCTGGTAGTTGTAAATATATCTTCAATAACTCCATCAAATCAATCCAGCAGAACAGTAATGAACTATCAGTCGAATTTAGTTCGGGAAAATCGGGGCAATTTGACCTCTTAGTTGGGGCCGATGGGATCCACTCTAATGTCCGCTCCATAGTCTTTGGCAAAGAATCGCTCTTTTCTCATAATTTAGGGGATTATTTTGTTGCGATTTGCAGTATAGAAACTGATCTGCCGCTCCATCAACATGAATTTTTTTATTCTAAAAAAGATAAGCTCTTCAACGTCTACTGTACGGAGGGGCAGAACACCAAAGCCCTTTTTGTGTTTCGAGCACCTGGGCTGACCTATGACTACAAAGAGATCAAACAGCAAAAAGAAATCGTATCTAAAATTTATGCAGATGGAGAATGGGAAATTCCAAACATGCTAAAATCGATGAATCAATCTTCCGATTTTTATTTTGATGCTGTGAAACAAATCCGGATGGATAAGTGGTTTAAAGGCCGCACGGTGGTGATTGGCGATGCCGCCTACAGTCCCTGTCTAGCTTCTGGACAGGGGACAGGTGCGGCTTTGATAGGGGCTTATATTCTGGCAGGTGAATTAATGCTTGCAGGAGGGGATTACACAATTGCCTTTCCAGAGTATGAAAAAGAGATGAGATCATTTGTCCATACGAATCAAAAGCTAGGGGAGATCATCATAGAGCACATGATCCCCAAATCGAAGGTCGAAGCCTGGATGGGAGCCTCAATTCTGGATCAGATCCAATCTGCAGCAAATTGCATCGATTTAAAAGATTACCCTTCCTAACAGGATCCTGATGATAAGGAATATCAATCAGTTAGCTCATCGGGAGCTGATATCGCCGAAAACAGGGGAGACTTTTTCAGCCTCTCTTGTTCTAACCGATTTCTTTCATTTTAAAGATCTTTTCGTACATCATGAAAAACTTGGACCTGGAAAGCGGGCCTCCTCTCCGCATCGTCATACAGCGCAGGAGGAGATGGTCTTTGTTCTTAAGGGGCACCCAACGGTTCGGGTTGGGGATCAAACCATTCTACTCCATCCGGGCGATTTTTTCGGATTCAAGCCAGGTTCGTCAGATCTCCATTTCATTGAGAATACGACTCAAGAAGAGGTTGGATTTTTAGTTATCTGTTCAAATCTCAAAAGAGACCAGGTTATTTATGAATCAACCAATCGTTAATTTTAAACTGGTTTATTTAAAAACTATTTTTTTATTTGTCTCTCCAAGAGAAGAGGATTCAGGCTCTAGTCGGAGTCCCCTTTTTTTGTAGAGTTCAAGCAAATGGTTTAGCTCATAGATTTCCCAGCAAACACCGCACAACTGATTTTGATAAAAAAAATGGGACATCACTGTCCAAGAATTATCAGAAAGAGTGCTCGAAATTTTCACTTTATCCAATTTTTTAAGTTCTGGCAAAAGTTCAACATATTGGAATTTTTTTCGATCAACCGCTTTTGCAAAACTTGGATCCATTTTATCTAAAGAAAACTCTCCCCCTCCTGAAAATATCTCAAGCCCATCTAAGAAATATTTACCGACTCTTTGAAACTTGCTATCCCCTTTTTGCTCAAAATGGGTCGAATATTCCAAATCACTTCCAGCAAACCAGTGAAAAAACTGAGTGCTTGTAGGGAACTTTTCGATCAAGTTGATTAAATCGGAGAATTGGTCATCTTTCGTGTCTAAATGTATAATCATTGATCTTCTTCCTTCTCAGTCTCTTCGTGTGTT
>CAYWDE010000050.1:0-2810 GCA_964456885.1 uncultured bacterium
ATCATATAACGAAAGGGGTTTCACAGATGGACCAACTGGTGGATGTTCGATCCTTGATCCCTCAAATACAGGTCGAATTGAAATATGCGACACCAGATAATTTCACGGGGCAGGTGGTGTATAATTTTCAGCAATGTTTACTGCTGAAGGAAACTGTGCTGCGGCTGCGTGATATCCAAGAGGAGCTTGAATCCATGGGGTTGGGGTTGAAAATCTGGGATGGGTTTCGTCCTATCTCTGCACAGTGGAAATTCTGGGAGTTGGTGCCCGATCCCCGGTATGTTGCTGACCCTAGAGAAGGAGGGAGGCACACCAGAGGTACTACAGTAGATCTCACCCTGGTCACAAAAGAAGGTAAAGAATTGCCAATGCCGTCTGTTTTTGACGATTTTAGTGAGAAAGCTCATCAAGATTACATGGGTGCCACTCAAGAAGAAATCGCTAATCGTGAATTGCTACGAACGGTCATGGAAAAACATGGATTTGTAGGAGTGTCCGAAGAATGGTGGCATTTTGATCTCATCGGATGGGAGAATTATCCCCCTCTTCTTGATGTTTGTCCTCAATGAAAGGAGTTTAAACGAGCGCACATGGATCCTCTCATTCAGCTCTACAAGAATCGACTGAATCTTCCAGAAGCCCGCTTTGATCGCATCGATCATGAAGATGCGATGGTTGCAACTGTCTTTAAGATCACTCAGCCAAATGGAGAAGAGTTCGTTTTAAAGATATGCTCTCGTAAAGGTGATTACCTACGCGAGGCCTATTTCTTAAATCACTTCCAAGGCAAGGTGCCGATACCTCGAATCATTCGGCTGATTTCTCCCCATGCCGATCTAGATGGAGCAATCCTCATGGCATGCCTCCCAGGGCATTTGCTTAAGCCAGAAAATCTTAACGATAACCTCTGCCATGAAATAGGATCTCTCCTTGCACGCATTCATCTCGATTCTGTCAAGGGTTATGGAGATCTTACAGAACCTGATAAGCTGTCTTCTGACCCTCGAGTTCCTTTCACCTTGAAATTTGAAGAAGGAATGGATGAATGTCGGGATCATTTACCTCCAGCTCTTTTGGCAAACGTCCGCCGATACTATGATAAACATATCGATCTTTTGCTAGAGGCCGATGGCCCTTGCATCATCCATCGTGATTTTCGCCCGGGTAATATCATCATTGATCAGGGAAAGATTCAAGGGATTATTGATTGGTCTTCGGCTCGTGGCGGATTTGCTGAGGAAGACTTCTGTCCTCTGGAATTCGGCGAATGGTCTACTCACTCCTCTTACAAAAATTCGTTTCTAAAGGGTTACGCTAAGATTAAGAAAATTCCTGATTACCACCGTATCCTGCCTCTTTTGCGTTTGAGCAGAGCAATTGGCGCAATCGGTTTCACAGTCAAAAGAGGAACCTGGCAAACCAAAGGGTCAAAGATTTACCAGTTTAATCGCCAATATCTGGAGTCTTTCTTAAATTGATCCAATCCAAAGATGCTTGCATTGCCTTGGGATCGCATACGATGTTCAAATGCTTGATCCCCTCAATCACTTGTAGAGACCTCTCGGAAGTTTGCATAATTTCCTGGTATTTAGATGGATCATTTGCTTCATCTTCGGCTCCAACCAAGACCAAAAACTTTTCTCCTAGAGCCTGAATATCATCTGCATAAGGATATCGGGGATGATACGAGGTATTCAAGGTAAATGAATAAGAAAGAGTTTCGGTTCCACCGCATGCTTCTTTAGGCTTATTGAAAGAGATGACTTTCAGATGATTAAACCACCTGATTCCAATAGCATTAAGAAACGAGCAAAATAAGAGTTTAACTAGCTGTACGTTTGCCCATCCGCCAGCAGTTCCTTGTCGCATAGTCGGTGCTCTTGGGATTGCAGGCGATAAAAGCACATATCCATGAATAGGTATACCATGATTTCCCCCTGCAAAACGAATCGCTAAACCTCCACCACTGGAATGGCCAAAAAGAAAAATCTTTTTGTTTTGCAGCTGCATACGCTGAATCAGGTCTACAAGGTCATCCTCTAATTGTCCAATGTATGCACAATCACCCCGACTAGAGCCAGACATGTAATGCCCACGAATATTTGGAATATACACTTGCCCAGCTCCATGAGAACTTAAGTGTGATGCAAGAGGATGGAGATATTCCCCGTGAGCGCTAGAGCCATGTAAAAGGATACAAACCGTATCTCTACAAGGACTATCATAGAAACGATAGCTTAGGGACGCTCCATCTCTCGCATTGAAGTGTGAAAGGGCAGGTGCCTCCGGATAGTGAGTTTTGATAGATTTGAAATCAAACACGCTGGTCATACGATCAAAATTCCTATTTTAGAGGGATATAGAGCTTGGTGGTGAGCTTCTCTGGATCCGTTTTGACGTACTCCATATTGAAATATTCGCAAAAAACCGCTCTCGATTCGTCGAAAGTCTCTTTGGAATCAGGTAGCCACTTCAAAAATATCCGATTGAACGCTTCTTCCAATCCAGCATAGGCACCCTGATGCGTGAAAATGGCATATTTGCCTCCTTTCAACACCTGCTTCCCCACTTCACCCTTTTCTTTGCCATCGTGGGGTACGAGAATAGCAGCATCGTAACGAAGCTTGTCTTCATTTGTTACTTGTGGATCGTCGTGGGAAATGCCAAAGTAGCGCATTTTTGATCGATCCAAGTGATTTTCATTGATAAAACTGATCATGGCTTGCCAAGCTGTCCAAGGAGACTGAGTGTAATTTCCGTATCTCCTGACGAAAAGTAGATGTAGATCAGGCAGGGATTTTTCGATTTTA
>CAYWDE010000050.1:2820-9768 GCA_964456885.1 uncultured bacterium
TGGATTAGATTCTGACTTTTTGAAAAAATTGTACTTACCAGTTTTGCAACATCAGGATCATCGGTGCCCTTCTTTTCTGTTGCTTCAGGAAGATCTCCGATATTGACCACAATTCCACCGGCATTTTTAAACTCCTTAATTTTTTGAAGTCTTGTGTATACAGCAGCATATAGAGATCGGTAGCTTCTGGGCGTCGAACCCATAAACTGCTTGAAAGCCCTTGTAAAAGCCGAGGGAGTCTCAAAGCTTGCGTCCAATGCAATTGCAGTAACTGGCTGCTCCGTATAGAGCAATTTTCCCGCTGCCGCTTGCATTCTCAAGCGCTTGACATAACTGTGGACTGTCTCTCCGACGATTGCTTGGAAAATACGATGGAAATGAAAGGGAGAATAACAGGCAATTTTAGCCAGATTCTCCAGAGTGAGACCTTCATCGATGTTTTCCTCAATGTAGATCAGCACTTTCAGCGTTCGTTTCACGTATTCTTCTTCTTGATCCATGTTTGGCTGACTTCTACTTTAGCTTTTACCCATAAAAGTACACTCTCCAGGAAAATGAAAACTTTCCCATTTTTGCGATTTTATTAATTCAAGTGATGTAACTTAAAATTTTACTTGCAACGCTATGATTATCAATGGACTAATGATATCATGACTCGCTTTTTCTATGAGTTGTGAAAAAGGCATTGACCCTCACGTATACGTCATTCCATATAATGGTGCCATCCTTTAAAATTAAAGGGATATTAAAGAGATAAGGAATCGATGGCATACACAGTAAAAAAGTTAAGTGAGCTCTCAGGAGTAACGGTCAGAACCCTTCACTTCTATGAGGAGGTCGAACTTCTCAAGCCGGCCTATTATGGGTCCAACGGGTATCGGTACTATGAGGAGAAACAGCTTTTACAGCTCCAACAAATCCTTTTCTTCAAAGAGCTTGGATTTTCCTTGAAGCAGATCCAAAAAGTGGTAGGGAGGAGTGATTTTGATCAGCTTACTGCCCTCTATTCCCATAGAAATTCTTTGAATAAGGAATGGGAGAAAATTGGAGTCCTACTGAAAACCATCGATAAGACAATCAAACACTTAAATGGTAAGAAAAAAATGAAAGATAAAGAGATGTTCGATGGATTCTGTATCACCCTGGTAAAGAAAGCAAAGCCGGGGACCTCCTATGACTCGGCTGAAGAGCTTGTTGGCAAAAGTGTCAAAAACTCCACTAAGAGCGTTGAGGACGTTAAGAGTAAGGGTAAAGAATTTTACGACAATATCAACAAAGCTGCCTGTGAGTTATTTGAAAAACTCTCTTCCTGTATTGAGAAAGGACTCAATCCTGGTTCGCAAGAGGTGCAGAGCCTGATTCAAAAGCACCATACGCTCATACAGAACTTCCATGATGCAACCAAGGAAGTATATCAAGCGATGGCACAACTCTACCGGGAACATCCCGAGATGAGAAAACAGCTAGATCCTTTTCATCCGCAGCTTGCTGAATTCATGAGCAAAGCGATGTGTTTATTTGCAGATAAAAACATACCAGATTGAATATGATATCCATACACACAAGTCAAATCAATCCTAGTTTTGATACACCTGGGAGCGCCCTTGAGCGCTCCCTTCAGGCACAAAGGGCAGATTACTCACTCTATAACCGGTACAACCTTGGAAAAGCGATCGCCTTAGTTGGAGGTTCCTCTGCAGGGAAATCCTCCATTATCCGCGCGATGACCAGGTTGCACCCTTACTGCATTGAAGATGGTCTTGATCTTGCCATGCAACGGTATTTATATGATTTCCTGGAGAGTAATTACCAACGGCTCGGGGTATCTCCAGAAGAATGGGACCAGTTTCTTTCCGCATTGAGACCACCTAATCAACAATGTTTAGCCATCAATGGGATTGTCGACAAAAAATCTCTTCAAACCAACTCGAATTTTGTCTCGGAGTGTCCTCCTATCAAAAAGGAGATTGCTCAAAAGGTTGCAGGTCTTCTCCATGAGCCGTTTCTGCGTTGGATGTCATCAGGAGAGCACCCGAATTTCTACATTCTTTTATTGGACAGAGCCCTTATTCGTTCACGTTCCGGTATAGATTCGATCTTTGACCTCATCGACCTGCCGACTGATCATCCATTTGCAAAGTATTTAAAAAAGGTCCTTATCTACTGCCCTTTTGAGGTATTGAAAGATCGTATTGCAGAGAGAAATCGGCAAGTTCTGGCCCGTGAGATTGAACCGACTGAAATGAGAATCGGCACAGCCCCTCTGATTCAATATGCAAGCCTTATCAGACCCCGCGAATTCGTTGATGACGATTCACAAGTCATTGATCGGATCACCCGCCGCTCAATAGAAGGATGCTTCGAGCAGAATTTTCACAACTGCCTCAAGGCATTAAAGGTCCTAGCGCCAGATTATGTCCCTCAGTTTTTGCAACAAAAGACATCGCAGAAACAGGAGCTCTTCAAAGCTTTAAAAATGGATGAGGCAGTCCCTCTCGACCAAGTCACTGAACTTGTTCCCCGCGCTAACTATGACATGATTATCAATACAAACCACTTTGACCCCGCTTGGTCTACAGCTCTGCGTTCACAGGCCGTCGCACGAAGGATTTTTGGATGAGGAAAAGTAGAAACATATTGAGAAAGATTCTTCCTTAAATGAAACTGTTAAGAACTAGGGAGAAACTTCCATGGAACATGTCAAAAAGGAAAATGCGACTAAACACATACATTCTTCAGGTTGCGTTGTTTATGAATACCCTATGCAAAATGCAGCAATGAACATCGGCGTTGCAGAAATTATTCGTAGGTATCCTGAGCAAGGATATGCAGTCAATCACAAGTGCAGTGAAATGGGCTACGTTCTCAAAGGATCTGGCAAGCTCGTTACAGACAGCCAAGAAGTTGTCCTGTCACCTGGTGACGTGGTGTACATTCCTCCTGGTGAGAGGTTTTATTGGGAAGGAAACATGACCATTGTACTCTCAGCTGCTCCTGCGTGGAATCCAGAACAACATGAAATACTCAAGGACTCCAAAGGGTTGATGGATTCCCGCTTATGACTCCCCTAAAACCAACGATTTCTCGAACCGGTGTATACGGAATCGCCGTGAAAGACGGGAAACTGTTATTGGTGAAGCAACGCAAAGGGCCACATTCTGGGAAGTGGGAGCTTCCGGGTGGCGGAATTGAGGCCGGAGAGACGGCAGAAGATACCCTGCGAAGAGAATTCCGCGAAGAAGTGGGTATGTCGTTTGACGTCATGCAATTCCTTACAAATTTAACAGCGATCACTGATGCAATCGATGAGAAAGGTAATCCCTATCATTTCCACCAGATGGGATTGGTTTACTTGATCGAAGGTGTTTCTCAATCGAGTGCCCAGCATGCCGAAATGAAACATGCATGGATAGATCCAAAGCAACTTGAAATGGAAAGGATTTCTCCTTTTGTCCGCCAGATCATCGATCTTAAGCTGGATTTCTAAGACTTGCCTCTGCAACGCTTCAACAAAGACAACTACCTCTTCAAGGAAACGGCGAAAAGTGTCATAATCTTCAGAATGACTTCCCATCCGCCTATTGAAATTGCCCCTGCTCTGCCGAGTGACCTTAAAGTACTGGACCAGACGATAACGGACTACAACATCTCTGTCGTACCAAACCTACCAAGAGCAGAGCTCCACCGATTAGATTTTTCCGCAAAAAACCAAGAAGGTAAGCTATTGGGCGGCATACAAGCCAAGAGAGTCAATTGGGGGATTTTAGAGATTGAATTACTTGTTGTTTTTGAACCTTACAGGCATCAAGGGATCGCTTCTATGCTTCTCCACCATGTAGAGAAGATTGCACGGGGCCATCATTGTCATATTGCCCACTTGGATACCTTTGATTTTCAAGCTAAAGATTTCTATCTCAAGCAAGGATATTCCATCTTCGGAATCTTAGAAAATGCTCCCAAAGGTCATTCTCGCTATTACATGAAGAAGGAATTGTGATGGATCAGGATGCCAAGGTAAAGAAAATATGTATAAAGTAGTCGTCGATTATACACCCACCGAAACTGATAATGCTGTTGTCAGAGAAGGTATCACTGCATTCAATGAAAAAATATTAGGCGAACGGGACAAAGCATTTTCCATTTTTTTGAAAAACGATCTGGGTAAAGTTTTCGGCGGAATACAGGCATTTATGGGCACGGAATCAATCTACATCGACGTATTGTGGGTTGAAGAAAATCTTCAAAAACAGGGATACGGCAAAAAATTGTTAGATGCAGCAGAACGAGAAGCTGTTAAAAATGGATGCGTTTTTTCTGCGGTAGATACTTTCGATTTCCAAGCGGAAGAATTTTATTTGAAATACGGTTATGAACGGATCGGTGAATTAAAGAATTGTTGGCTTGGTCATTCAAAAATGTTTCTAAGGAAAAATCTCAGGCAACCAGGCAAACACATATGAACGTTACGATTACAGATAGTTCTTTACTGCTTTATCAGACAGAAGATGGCCAGACTAAGATTGAAGTGCGCCTCCAAGATGAAACCGTTTGGCTGAGTCAAGCGCAGCTGTGTGAGTTATTCGATAAAGACAAGCGGACGATCTCCGAGCACATACAGAACATATTCAAAGAGAAAGAGTTAATCGAGGAATCAGTTGTCCGGAAATTCCGGACAACTGCCTCTGACGGCAAAAATTATCAGGTAACCTACTACAACCTGGATGTGATCATCTCGGTAGGATACAGAGTCAGCTCGCATAGGGGTACTCAGTTCCGTATCTGGGCTACGCAAAGGCTGAAGGAATATTTGATTAAAGGCTTTACGCTGGATGATGAACGGCTTAAGCGAAGTGGCGGTGGGAACTATTTCAGTGAACTTTTGGCCAGAATTAGGGATATCCGCTCCTCTGAAAAAGTATTCTGGCGGAAGGTTCTCGATATCTACGCCACAAGCATTGACTATGACCCGAAAACGGAAAGCTCAAAGCAATTTTTTAGAATAGTGCAAAATAAAATGCACTGGGCAGCTCATGGACACACAGCCGCTGAAGTTATCTACTCCCGTGCTAATGCTGAGAAAACGAATATGGGCCTCACTTCCTGGTCAGGCAAGAAACCAAGACAGGCTGATGCGGAAATCGCAAAGAACTATCTCAACGAAGAGGAATTGAAAATTCTAAACTTGATCGTGTCTCTTTACTTGGATTTCGCCGAACTACAAGCCTTAAGCCGTACCCCCATGTATATGAAAGACTGGATTGCCAAGCTTGACGATTTCCTTCGGATGGCCTCCCGGGATATCCTATCCCACGCCGGGAAAATAAGCCATGAAGAAGCTCTTGATAAAGCCAGAGTGGAATATTCCAAATACCAACAGCAGGTCCTTGAGGTCCCTTCTTTGGTAGAACAGCATTTCCTTGAGACCATTAAGGAATTTGAAAAGGTTGCATTGATCAAGTCCTCCGAAAATTGAGTGAAAGCTCATGCTGGAATTTTACGGAAATCCAACGGAGTTGCCAATTTCCTAAAATTGACTTGCACTGCTTTCGATTGCTAATACTTGCTGGCAAAAATCTGAGTTCTCCTATAGAATTGGGAAATCTTGGTTGATTAAGATCAATCCAAGGTAAGGGACGGAAGTGGATTTTCAAGACTGAAAATCCTTGTGTCGCTGGTTCGATTCCAGTTCTGGCCACATTTTCTCCTTCAATCCTCCAAGGGAAGCCTTCTATGGCCCTTCTTTCCACAGTGGTTTTCGGAACAAGTCTTTCTCCTCAACGAGCCATTCTTTCTGCTTTACCTATTTCGGGTATTTACATGACCGGAGTCAACTACTCTGATCAAAAGAAAGACATTGAGAGCTTTCCTCAGGTTCCCAGCCCTGTGTGTAAAAAAAATCTAGATGAAGAAGGGGCTTTCTCTGAAATGATTCAGTCCCATAAGCCTGCGGTGGAAGCAAGTAAGGTCTTGGCGGGTCGAGCGATTCGTTATTTGAAAAATTGGCAATTATATCACATTTGCGGTCTGTTAAGCGACGCTTTAACTCTTCTTGTGATTACTACTTCGTTCAAGGTAGCCGGAATCTTTGCAGGTCCACTGCCTCTTTTTTTTCTCAGATCCCTATGTTGTGGGTCTCTTTTGGTCCGTTCGGTATGTTTTTTAAATAATTGGGACCGTCTTTCAAAATTAGAGGCTAACCGTTTGCTGGGCTTGATACATCTCACCAATTTCTCCTCAAGGGGAGAGGTGTGGTCTGTCCTTCTTACAGAAGCCTGATAGAAACTAATATGTTGCGGGTCCGGTTTGGTTGATTAAGAGCAACCCAAGGCAATAGAATAAAGTGTCTTCTCAGGTCTGAAACTCCTTGTATCTCCTTTCATTATTAGAACGATAACTCTGTTTTTGCTTAATAACATGAAGTGTGTTACTGTCTATTTTTAGGAGTTATTATGCATGTGTTAGATCTGCTCGAAGATCTTAAGAAATATGTCCTAGAAACGTTAGGTATAGAAATTGATTCCGTTGTCAAAAAGATAGAAAGGAATTTACCTGTTTTTTTACAAGATGGGTACTCTCTATACAGCGCAGTGATCTTAGATAAACCTTACATTTTAGTTATTGCAGAGGCGGCAGAGGAGACATCGCCAGCTCAGATTTTTAAGCATCTACTCTTGATTGAGGAGAAAACAAAAAGTCCCTGTATCTATATATCTCAATCTCTCCCTGCATACAGTCGGCAGCGTCTTGTAATGCACAGAGTCCGTTTTGTCATTCCTGGAACTCAAATGTATTTACCCGATTTAGGGATTGATTGCCGTAAAACCGCCTCAAAAAAAACAACGCACGCGCCCCACACCAGATAACTTCCGCCGTAATTGGGCAGAAACAACTTTGCAACGATCAGTTCGATCTGAAACAAAAGGAATGCGGAAATAAACGTGATGGCCC
>CAYWDE010000051.1:0-9764 GCA_964456885.1 uncultured bacterium
AGCACATTTGCGCACTTCAGATAAACGGGAGGAGCTCCCGCCGCCAAAAAGCCAACCGAACACAAAAGCGATCTCAAAAAGGGTGACCGTTTTCTGGTAGATGATCTTTTTGATCGTATCCAAATCGGAATTGGGGGGATAGAGGTCGAGAAACTGCCCATTTGTCGCCCCGTTGATCCCAGCACACCTCGTTGCCTCCGCTAAACAATGGAGAGCAATTTCGGGCCGTTTCTGACTGGTTTTGTAAATCCCCCCATACCCTTCAGCGATCAAAGCATAACTGGCCAAAACAGCCACGCTTTCTCCAAAAGCCTTGTGTAAAGAGGGGCGATTTCTCCGAAAATCGTCGTTATCCATGCAGGGGAGATCGTCGGCTATCAGAGAGGCGGTATGAAAAAATTCGACACTTAAAGCGGCCGGCATCACATCTTCAGAAGAGCCTAAAGCCTCAGCAATCATCAACACCAAAAGCGGGCGGAGCCTTTTCCCCCCATTTAAAAGGGCATACTCACACGCATCTCGAAGCCCGTTTTTTTCCCCCATTTGCTCGATAAAGGCGCGCAAAGCAATGTCTATTTGGGAGAGATGGGACTTGATTGACATAAGAGAGTTTCTCTGAATTAAATTTCTTTTGATTTTAGGGTTCTTTTGAGCCAACTTTTAACTCTTTTTCAGAGAAGGTCTTTAAGAGTTTCTCTAAAATATTTTTTTCTATCGGCCGAATCCCCCGAGCATCGATTTGACTCCGGAAGGGGATACTCCCTTTTAAATTCATCAAAGGGTAGGCGTAACTTTCTCGACCAATGAGTGTACCTGGGTTGAGGACAGAATTACAGCCAATTTGTACAGAATCCCCTATGAGAGCGCCAAATTTTTTTAATCCCGTACGGATCTTCTTTCCCTCGCTCTCAACAGCTACATCGCGCCGGTCTAAACGGAGATTCGCACACTTGACTCCAGCGCCTAAATTGACCCCATTCCCCAAGATCGAATCGCCCACATAGACAAAGTGGGTTGCCGCGGCATGATCTAAAAGGATCGAATGCTTCAACTCTGCGCTATGCCCAATATGGCAATGATCCCCCATAATGACCGATCCCCTAATATAGGCTCCATGCCGAATCACACAATTTTTCCCAATCATACAGGGCCCCTGAATCAACACACCTGGCTCAATGATTGTCCCTTCCCCTATAGAGATCAGCTCCCTTTTTTCTAGATAAACGCCTTGAGGGATTTCGATTTCAATCCGACAAGAATTTTTTTCTTTTAAGTATTGATTTAAGTGAAGAAGGGCCGACCAAATAGGTTCCCCCTCTTTCCAAAGAGAACGGTGCTGAAAACGATCGAGTGTAAAGAACTTTTCTAATTCCATCACAGTCGCCAGTATACCGGAAATGATCCCCAAGCTCATAGGAATATTTATATCTTATATATAATGTAATACTCTTCTTCTGTTGTTGTGGAAATGTTGATAGACTAGGGGAAGCTCATAGGAGAAAAAAATGGTTCATAACTTGTCAGCAACTTGTTCAAAACCCCCCACTTTTAAACAGACCCCCAACTTGTCGACAACTTGTGAACAGGTTGTGAACACGTTATGAACAACCCCTCCACATGTCCCCATTTCCTCTATTGTTCTGGATGTGAAATCCCCGACGCCTTCCATCCACCTATTTGGGAGGAGGCGCTCCTCTTTTTTCGTGAACACCAAATTGAGCCCACTTTTATTACAGATGGATTTAGCCAAACGCGTATGAAAGCCAAATTGGCCATCCGCCCGGGTCCAGAAATCGGTCTTTTTAAAAAACATTCCCACGATGTCCTTTCTATTCCCCATTGCCTTGTCCACCACCCATCGATCAACCGAGCCGTTGCGGTCATCAAAGAAGAGATGGTTCGACAAAAAATAGCCCCTTATCGGGAAAATCCCCCAACTGGAACCCTTCGCTATATCCAACTCTTTGTTGAAAGAGCCACCCATCGCCTTCAACTGACCCTTGTAAGGAACAATGGCGATTTAGAACCCTTTTGTAAAGCCCTACTCAAACACGATCTCTGGCATTCGATTTGGATCAATACCCAATCGGAGCCCACAAATCGGATCTTTGGCGATACGTGGAAATTGATTTATGGTGAGCCTTTTGTGTGGCAGCCGCTCAATGAACTCTCGATCCCTTTCCATCCGGGAGCCTTTTCGCAAACCCATTTCCCCCTCTTTGAACAAATGCTAAAAAAAATAGCAAGTTGGACTCACTCTGGAGATCGGGTATTAGAGCTCTACGCAGGTGTCGGCGCCATCGGCCTTTCCGTCTATCCTAAAACAAAAAAACTCACCCTCATCGAGAACAATCCCTATGCCCACCTCTCATTTCAGCAATTAAAAACGGACATCCCTTATCTCTGTATAGATGCAAAAGAGGCCGATTTTTCAGACTATGATCTCACGATTGTCGATCCACCACGGAAAGGGCTCGATCCGGAAGTGCTTTCGAAAATCGAATCTCCTCGACTCATCTACATAAGCTGCGGTTTTGAAAGCTTTAAAAGAGACGCGAAAAAACTCCTCTCATTAGGTTGGAAATTAAAAGAGGTGAACGGCTATCTCCTCTTCCCTGGCACAAACCATGTTGAAATCGTCGCTCTCTTTCAAAACTAATCTTCTTTTGCCTACTTAAAATTGATATGGTAAGGAATAAAAAAGGGGCTGCCAATTTATGCACTTTGCAACGCCAATTCTTCTTCTGATCGGATCGAATATTGCGATGACTTTTGCCTGGTACGCCCATTTAAAGAATTTGGGAGACAAACCGCTTTGGATTGCGATTTTTGCCAGTTGGGGGATCGCTTTTGTTGAGTACTGTCTCCAAGTTCCAGCAAACCGAATTGGGTATTTAAGCGGGACCTATTCCCTACCTCAGCTCAAAATTCTGCAAGAAGTGATCACCTTAGGTGTCTTTATCCCTTTTGCAATTTTTTACATGAGACAACCGATCACCCTCAATTATCTATGGGCAGGGCTCTGCCTAGCTGGAGCTGTCTACTTTATTTTTCGGTAGCTACTTTTGAATAATAAAGATGCAGGATTGTTGCCTTCCTATAATTAGGATTTTTTCCCCCATTTTTTAACGAGTTCAGCTCCAATCTCAAGCATGGATGAATCCATTTGATTAATCCAATCTTCAAAGGGTTTAGTCGCTTCATTGTTATGTAATGCCTGAAAAATTTCGGCTGCATTGGTATAAACATTCAATGCATTAAGTAGAGCAGCCTGAAATTCTGCTAACTGATTATCTTCTTCAAACACAGCGCATCTATTTTTAATCGATTTTCTGGGTCTTTGACCAGGCTCTTAATACGAAAGAAATCTTCTCGATAATGTTCAGCATCCGCATTGTTTAAAATGGTATTACCTATCCGTTCAAAAATGATAGCCTCCACATGTGGACACCTTGGCAATGCCAATTGCAAAAGTTCGAATATTTCTTCTGGCACAGCATGATCGTGAGTATCTCTTCTAATCGCTTTGTTTAAGCTGGAAGGAGGATGACTCCAACTTCCTCCGCTAATGTGAATTTCTTTCACCTTATCAAGAGGATAACTTTCAAGGAGTTCAATAGGATCTACATCAAAATTACAGAGCTGACAATAAATATTATGCAGGTCAAGTAACAAAAAGCCGTCTACAACGCTAATAAGATGCTTTAGGAAAACTCCCTGTTCAGCGACATCTTTAGGCCCAAAAGCCAGAGCTAAATTTTCCAGTCCCACGGGAATGCCGCAAATATCAGCAAGTTGTCGGATTCTCGATTGGCCTAATGACAAAGTTGCGGAAGTAAGGGGAACGGGGAGGGGTGCACTACGATGAAAATTGCCGGCTGTCATGAAGCCAAAATGCTCAGAAATATGCCTATATTTGCGTATATTCACCTCTTCTTTTAATTGCTCTAACCACCATTCTTGACGGGGACTCCATTGTCCTGAAAGCAAAGAAAAACTCACTCCATGGCCAATCAAACGATCAGCATAAGAATAACGATCCAAGAGGGAAGAACATCTATAGGGAAGGGGCGTTGAACCCCATCCCATATCAAAGTTCCATTCTAATATTTCAATGTCATCAGATTCAAATAGAGGTTCTGCGGCTTCAAGAATGTCTTGTTCGGGCATCAAAGAGATACCGACGTATATATTATCCCGCGCCACAAGCTGGACATCCCCCACCAATTTTCTTCTGAGTTTTTTCTAAGAAGTCTTTTTGAGCTGCTTTTTTAGCACTATCAGCGTCCATTATTTTAGGCTGTTTATCGATGTTTGCCTTGCTGTCTTGAATTTTCGCAGTCTCTGTCTTTTGGGATTCTTCACAAGCAGTTACAGTTGATTTAGATTTTACGGGTAATGACATGATCTACCTCTTATTGGTTGATTTAAGTAAAATTTAGGGGCGCTATATATATCTTAAAGGATTATTTTTTGCAATCACTGGTTTATGTATTACCTGCGACATGATCAATTGGAGAGGGGGAGATCTCTCCATCTGAGGGAGAAATGCTCACCAGGATGGTGGAAAGCTATTCTAAGGCCATAGAGGTTTGCCAGTTTGAATCAAAACTCAAAGATCATGAAGCCAGCAAATAGAAAACGGGTGGAGGAGTTGGAAAAGGCGTGTAATTTGGTACAGAGGAGGTCCTCTTACGCTTTGGTCATATACAGCCCCGAAATATCAGATCAAATTGATGAGCTCGAGGTAGATGCTGATTTTGTCGTGTGCTTGCCTGATAACGGAAGGGATGATCTTTGCGAAGAAATACCCAAAGGCGGCTATCGAGTGTTTTTTGATTAAGCCATTCTCTTGCTTAACCAAATATTTTACATTTTATCTCATTGTTTATCAGTTATTTATGAATACTGTGCAATTTTTAACTGCACAGTATTGCACAGTAAATTGCATAGCTGTGCTATCATAACCGCATATGATTGAGCAACTACTAGCCGAAAACGAAAGCAAAACAATTGAGTTCAAAGAAACGGCCCGTTCTTTAGGCGGGATTATGAAGACGATAGTTGCTTTTGCAAATAGCGCGGGAGGTGTCATTGTCATTGGAGTAAAAGATAAAACTAAAGAGCTGGTAGGGCTTCCCCAAATCTTGGCTGAAGAAGAACGGCTTGCAAACGCGATTACAGATAGTATTCTTCCTCTCCTTACCCCTGATATTGAAATTCAGTCTATTCGAGGTAAAGAGTTACTGATTATCCGAGTTTCTCACAGCATAGGTCCCCATTATTTGAAATCTGAAGGACCTGAACGGGGTGTCTATGTGCGATTTGGGTCTACAAATCGCTCAGTTGATGCTGAGATGCTTGATTCATTGCGTCTTTTAGCCAAGAAGGTCTCTTATGATGAGCTTCCTCACCCGAAAGGAAAGCTAGACACAGAGATTATGAAAGATGTTTTTGAATGGGTCGGAAAACGGCCAACAGCACTAGCGCTGGAAAATTTGGGAGTAGAAACTTTTAGCAGTGGGAAAAAGTACCCAAGTAATGGTGGAGTGCTTTTATTTGGAATCAATCGGATGCAGCTTTTCCCCGATTCACTAGTGCGATGCGCCCGTTTTGCTGGCTCCAATCGAGAAAAGATCTTGGATCAGGCCGATATCAATGCCCCTCTTCCCTTAGCAGCAGATCTTATCATAGCTTTCATTGAACGAAATATTTCAAAAGAAGGTCGAATTGGGCGCATGCAGCGCGAAGACATTCCTCAATACCCTTCCGTAGCGATCCGGGAAGCTGTGATGAACGCTTTGCTTCATTCAGACTATGCTATGACCGGATGCCATATTCAAATTGCTATTTTTGATGATCGGATAGAATTTACAAATCCTGGAGGGCTTCCATTCGGACAAACGATTGAAAAGGCTCTTGCTGGGTCTTCAAGAATTAGAAATCGTGTTATTGCCCGTGTTTTTCGAGAATTGCATCTCATAGAACAGTGGGGATCTGGATTTCGACGTATTGTGGAAGCGTGCCGAGGACAGGGGCTTAAACCTCCTCTTATGGAAGAGTTAAACAACCAGTTCAGACTAGTTCTTTACTCGGAACAAATCGAAGAAATGATCGTACTTCCTTGGGCACAAAAGCTCCTTGAATATCTAAAAAAAGAAAGCGAAATCAGTGCAAAAACGGCTATGAAACTCTGGAAAGTTTCTTCTCGTACAGCTAGAAGTCGTTTAAAAGAACTTCAAGAACAAGGGATTGTTGTTCGTATTGGTACATCCGAAAACGATCCGAGCGCCTCTTACATAGCAGCAAAACGATCTTCATAAGAGAAAACAAATGAATTTCAGGCATCCTATAGAGCCGCACCTTCATTTTGTCCCAAGCCTATTGTCAAATGGAAGAAGGTTAAGAGCCATAGCAAATGAGATTTGGAGTGGTTCACCTAATTCCACGTTCTACGAATTTATTGAAGACTATGCGATCAACCTTATAGGTGATTCGTGGTGGATAGAACAGGAAGAAGAAACCGCGAAAGATGAACAAAATGTAATGTTTCAGTTTGCTGATTATTATCAAAAGCACAAGCAGCAAATTCTTTTGAAAAGTAAAAAAACCGGAGAACCACCATTAATCTATCCTTATTGCGATGGCAGCTACTCTTATACGGGCGGGCTGTGATGTTAATTGGATTAATCCGAAAACCGTCTCTTATGGAGTTAAAAGCTGTGAACTTATAGCCACCCATCGCGCTACGGGGATATCGGTCGCAGTTGAGGCAAAAAGTAAGCACCGAAATGGCATCTTAAATCAAGAAGGACTTTTCGATACAGAGGCTGAACATCAAGGCGTTTCTCGCTTACTTAAAAAAAGCGATCAAAAAAATTCTCAAAATCTTCCTCTTGTGCTTTTTATCGATTTAAATTTGCCATTTTACCCGAATGAAGATGATAGGAAAAATTCGCTCCAACAGATCAAGGAAGCAGTAAAAAGCGCTCAGAGACTATTTTCAACTCACAACCAATTGAGGTTGATTGTGTTTACTAATTTTCCGTTTCATTATGGTAAGCCAGAATCTGTTCCGCCGCTGACTGAACATTGTTTTGCATTGTCTACTGAAATTCATGGGGGACTCCCGGAGGAAGTGAAAAAAGCTATAGAGGATAGCTTGTTGAGGTACGGACATATTCCTCGAGAAATATAAACTAAAGAGAATGCAACTATGCGAGCTTAGCAAAGTACCACTTGCTCAAAGCCAGTCCATCGATCGCCGATTAATGGCTGCCAGAAAGCAATGATTTTGTGCTCTGCCGCAGCATCCAATACTAAATACAGAAGATTTTCAGCAGCTTTCCTTTTTTTTTGTTTAGACAAATCAATGAGGGGAAGTAAGGACGCCAGTTTATTAATAAGTTCAAAACTGAATGTATGTACTGTTCTAATATCTAAAAGATCGAAAAAGTCTTTAGGGGGAGTATTGCCCCTCATCTCTATCTGCTCGGTCAAAAAATGCTCAATCCAGGAAGTGACTTCAGATAATATGTTCTCCAAATGCTCATCTAAAAATTGTTCTTCTTTGCTTTTCAAAATATCGCGAAGTAACGATTCATTTTCCAAAGAAGTTAGTTTTTCTAGTAATGTTTTTTTGATAGATTTAATTTTCTTGGAATCTATAGTTATAGCTTTGTTGAGGACTGTCGACTCGATATTTTGTTCCACTGCAAACTGTCTATGCGCAATATAAACCTTTTCGAAAAATGTGATAGCTTCTTCTTGATATTTTTTTAATTCTGCTCGGTGGTTTTCAAGTGAAGGGCAAAATTGTTTGCCGATATTTATAATTTCTTCAAAATGATAAGGAAAAAGTCCAATGACCTTTTTAAGGCAACAGAGATAATCTTTGTCAGTTTGATTTGTTCCAATTGATTCAAGATCAATAAGACCAATGTAGCCATGATTCTCTTCAATATAAAGGGGGACGTTATCGTATCTAGCAATGGCATATTGACTGTTTGGAGGGATGATGCCTCCGAATAGAGGATGTGATCCCCCTGATAAATCGCTAAGAGGGAGTCGGCACAAAAAATGTGTGACATCCTGAATTGCTGGAGTAAAGCGGTCTTGGTTTTCGTAATAAAGCCCCATTTGCTCTTTCATAGTCTGGTGGTTTATAGGAAGTCGGCGCTCAATTAAAAATTCTCCACAAAGACTTGCTTGAGGAATAACCAGATGTTTTAATTTGAGGCTTTTACACACTTCTCGAGCTTTGTTCATTTTTATTAGACGGTCAGAACATTGCAAGCCTGAATGTTTTAAGACGATAGAGACTTCTTCTGGCAGATATACGGGAGTTCTTCCTGATATTGCTTTTGGCAAATCCCTTAGATTTTTTTCTCTAACGATCAAGATTCCTTTCTCGATTAAATCGTGAGGTAAAGCACAAGAAACCAATTGCTGTTGGGCTGAGAAGGCACGTATGGCTGCTTGCAATGTTATTGCTCCATCAAGCTGATGTTGAACAGATTTTCTTATTGAGTATCCACGATAACAACTTTGAATTTTGACAGCAGCAGTACTTTCTGGCGAGGAATATACATAGATCATAATAGTGCCGTCAAATCAAGCTAATAAACAGAATAAAATGATGCTGCATTTTATGTTTAAATAGTAAATTTAAAATTTATTTACCTTTCTCGATTAATGGCCAATTTCTGCTTATGGACACATTCACAACCTATCCGCCATCTGACAGAAAATCAAGCAGTTATACAGATAAAATCTATAAATATAAGTTCTTGATAATAAAAGAATCTGGGTGAGAGGATTTGAACCTCCGACCTCTTGCACCCCATGCAAACGCGCTAGCCAAGCTGCGCTACACCCAGATGATCGGAAAGAACTGCTGCGAGACCCTCGAATTGGATCTCCGATTTTTTGAACTCTTTCACTCCGTGGCGCGCGCACTCTTCAATGATTTTTTCAAGGGTGTCGCCAGGATGGAGCTCTAGGGAATTGATATCTACGGAGATGGAGGCAGAAAAGACAACCCCATTTTTTAAACCTTTCACTTTGAAATTGGCAAAAATCGCATCTTTTTTACGCGTGATGTTGGTGAAACGAATCAAGTTGTTTTCTGCTAAGTTTTTCAATTGAGACTCCGTGGAAAGGCTAAATGTTAGACGTTCTCAATTCTTTCTGTCAATGTTCTTGAACCTATTTATTGAGATAGGTTCTTAAACTATCCAAAAAAATGATTCGCTGATAAGCTCGATTCCATTATGGCGACGGTTAGTGAAAAAAGAGCTTTGATGGAGGCCTCCTGGCTAAAGAGGCTCCAGGGTGAATTTGAGAAGCCCTATATGAAAGATCTCGAATCTTTCCTCGGGGGAGAGCTCCGATCGGGTGCCCATATTTACCCCCCTTTTGAGCTTGTATTCAACGCTTTTTGCCAAACCCCCTTTGAAAATGTGAAAGTTGTCATTATGGGGCAAGATCCGTACCATGGCGCAGGGCAGGCGCATGGCCTCTCCTTTAGTGTTCAAAAAGGGGTAGCTCCACCCCCTTCACTACAAAATATTTTTAAAGAACTCAGAGATGACGTAGGGTTCACTCCGCCTGGGCACGGCTGTTTAATCGATTGGGCCCATCAAGGTGTTTTACTACTAAATGCTACCTTGACCGTTCGGGAAGGGGAACCTAAGTCCCATTTCGGAAAAGGGTGGGAGATGTTTACAGATCGGGTGGTTCAGCTCCTTTGTGAAAGGAAAGAT
>CAYWDE010000052.1:0-1891 GCA_964456885.1 uncultured bacterium
ATTGTCTCCTTCCAAAAAGCTTTTTTAGAAAAGCAGAAAGCAGTAATGTGTTCTCTTGAACCTATCCTATATTACAATAGGTACGAATAGTCTAATAATCAGAGGATGTATGGCCAAGCTCTATTTTCGTCATGGAACAGTGGGAAGTGCAAAAACATTGAATCTACTCGCTGTCGCACACAATTACCGTCAGCAGGGAAAAAAAATCATTTTGATGAAGCCCGATCTCGATACCCGATTCGGGAAAAAGGGGATTAAGTCGCGGGCTGGACTCGAAATGGAGGCAGATGTGCTGCTGGTCGATGAGACCTCTTTCCAAGGGCTCGATTATTGTGGTGTTAGCTGCATCCTCGTCGATGAGGCGCAATTTCTTTCGGCTAAAGTGATCGAGGAGCTACGCCGTATTGCCCTCGATTTTGATATACCGATCCTCTGTTATGGCCTCAGGACCGATTTCAAATCGCACCTTTTTGAAGGTTCTGCCCGCTTGATGGAGCTAGCCGATTCGATCGAAGAGGTGAAAGCGACCTGCCACTATTGCAATCGGAAATCGATCATGAACTTAAAGCATGTCAATGGTCTTGCCACTTCGGAAGGCCCTTCGGTCGAACTGGGCGCAGAAGAGAAATATTTCCCCACTTGCTACAAGTGCTATCGGAGAGAGATCGATAAAGCGCGCCTTGTCAGGCTGCAAAATACGGGTTATACCAGTTACCAAAAATAACGTTATTTTTGATAAATGGTATTATTCAGTTTAATCCGAAACGGACCTCTTTACGGAGGAGAAAGATCCCGGTGAGGTTTAGGATCAGCAGGCACGCGCCCGAAAGGGACATCACAACAAAAGCCTCTTTTGCGTCGACAAAGGCGAAAATCGGCAGGGCGATACAAGCGTAGAGGTAATAAATTGTGGGGCCCCATTTCTTCGATATGAATTTTGCACATTTCGCCCCGACCACAAAATAGGCGAGGATCGTTGTAAAGCCGAGAAGAAAGAGGAAAATCGGCATAAAGAGGTGCATATAGGGGAAGTAGCTATCTAACGCTTGCTGCACCATCAACGTCACATCGATTCCAGAATTCCAAACTCCTGTTGTGAGCACGAGTAAAATGCTTAACGAGCAGATGATAAAGGTGTCGATAAAAATGCCGATGATCGTCATCGACGACTGCTTTTGGAGATTATCTGTTCCACTTTCCGCATAGATTACAGAGGTGTACCCGACGCCGATATCCCCTGAGTAAGCGCCCCTAGAGAGGCCCATCGAAAGGGTGAGCATCACGGTGCTCCCGGCAAAGCCCCCTTTTGCCGCTTGTGTTGTAAAGGCCCCCTCAAATATCGAGGCGAACACAGCGGGCAGATCGGCTATATGTTGAAAGATCACCCATAAAGACATGCAGATATAGGTGACGATGAAGAGGGGAATGAGGCCGCTGCACACTTCGCCAACCCGATTGATCCCGCCGCTTGCGACGAGGAGGATCCCGATCATGAGCGTCCCGACGACCCAATATTCGCTGATATTCCAATTCGTTGAGATGCTATCGGTCATCACATTGAACATGAAAATTTCAACGCCGTAAATGCAAAGGAGGAGGCAGATGAGGGGAGCGATCCATTTTTTTCCATAGGCACGGGGAAGAAAATACATCGGTCCGCCATCGTAGCTATCTTGTTGGTTTTTGACCCGATGCTTCATCCCAAGATAGACCTCTGCATATTGGATCAACATTCCCGCAAGGCCCGCTAACCAGGCCCAAAAAAGGGCTCCAGGACCTCCGATTTGCACCGCAGTTACAATTCCGACGACATTGCCGATCCCCATGCAGCCCCCAATGGCAGCAAAAAAGACTTTGAGCGGGTGGATGCCAGCCCCTTCTCTTTTCGCCT
>CAYWDE010000052.1:1901-9737 GCA_964456885.1 uncultured bacterium
GGAGAAAAAAGAGGCTAAAATAGGGCCGAAGCGCCGAATTTGGAAAAAGCGGGAGGTGAAAGAAAAATAGAGTCCTAAGCCGAGGATCAAAAGGAAGGCGACATAGCCCCAAATGAACTCATTGATGAGTTCAAGCGTCTGAAAAATCATTGATTTCTAAAAATAGTTTTTTCCAATGGTACGCGTCGAGCAACTTTTCTGTCGAGCGTCCTAAGAGCAGATGAGCGATATATAACGCTTCTACCGATGCGAGGCCAGAATCTGGATCGGGGCAATCGGTCTGTCTCCGAGGGTAGGCTGTTCGATAATGGCCAGGAAGGCTCCTCGCCTCCATTTTCCAAGGGAGATGTTTTTCCATCACTTGAGCTAGACGCCAGGTTCCATCTATAAGAAATAGGCCCCGTTCCGCATCCTTTTTCTCTAACGGGGGTGCCCCCACTTTAAGAAGAAGAAAGGTTGAATAGTCTGGGAGTTGATCGACCGGGTAGGTGTAAAAAGAGAGGTCGGGGAGCGTTTCTAAGCCGCGGAGAGAACATTTTTTTAAATTTTCCCGCCGATGGCGCAAGATGACAGTTTTCATATGAAGATTTTATGATCTGTAATTTTAAAGAGGGTCTTTGGGATCTCATGGAGAAAGCGGGAGGGATTCGTCGGATAGGTTTTCCCCATTCTCATCCGGGCTCTGGCCATGCTCATCGTGAGGTGTTTTTGGGCGCGGGTGATCCCCACATAAAAGAGGCGCCGCTCCTCTTCGAGTCCTGTTTGCATCATGCTTTTTTCATGCGGGACGATCCCATCTTCCAGGCCAATTAGAAAGCAAGCGGGGAATTCGAGCCCTTTCGCGCTGTGGAGGGTCATCAGGTGGACTTTATCCTCGTCCCCTTTTTTATTTGAGGTGATCATTTGACGGTTTAAGGAGGTATTGGCGATGAAATCTTGCAACGTCTCTTCCTGAGCTTGAGCTAAAGCGTTGACACACTCTTGGACGTTTTCCCACTTAAATTGACGCATTTTTTCCGACTTGACCTCCTCTTCGATCGCTTTTTTATAATTGATCTTATCGATCAACCAGGTGAGCGCTTCGCCAAAAGGGGGATTTTTAAATCGGAGGGCCCCCTCTTCCATCAGATCGACAAAGGAGCGGACCGCTTTTTTATCCTCTTTTTTAAGAAGCTCCCATAAGGGGACGTTTTGAGAGCGGTTCGCTTGGGTCACTGTATCCAAAAAGGCGTCTGAAATACCGCGGCGGGGGACGTTGATGATCCGGAGGAGCGCCTCTTGATCGAGCGGATTAGCGATCGCCCTTAAATAGGCGAGGAGATCTTTGATCTCGCTCCTTTCTGAAAACTCGAGCCCCCCAAATACTTCATAAGGGATCCCCCGCATCCATTGGCCGCTTTCCGATTTCCAAGAGGCTTGCATCAGCGCCATCTCGAATTGTCTAGAGAGGGCGTTTGACCGGTATAATATGGCCATATCTTTCCATTTCAACCCTTGCTCCTTGAATCGGAGCATCCGGTTGACAACGGCGAGCGCCTCTTCTGCGTCGGTCGGTGCATGGAAAAGCTCGATCGGATCGGCCTGTTTAGAGGCGCTCCAGAGGCTTTTATCGTGTCTGTTTTTGTTGTTCCGGATCACCGCATTGGCTGCTTCGAGGATGGCTGATGTGGAGCGGTAGTTTTGTTCGAGCTTGATTTTGTGGTCTGCTCTGAAATTGAGGATGTTTTTTACTTCAGCTCCGCGCCATCCGTAGATCGATTGATCATCATCTCCCACAACGCATAGATTCTGATATTTGGCGGCGAGGAGTTCGGCGAGTTTAAATTGAGTTGTGTTTGTATCTTGGTATTCGTCGATCATCAGGTACTGAAACCGTTCCTGATACCTTTCCAGCACATCGGGGTGCTCCTCAAAAAGCTGGATCGTCAATAGAATCAGACTGTCGAAACTCACCGCGTTATAGGCTCTTAAAGAGGAGGTGAGGCGGGTATAGAGGTCTTTAGAGAACGAATCGTGCCAATCCCCCTCTTCATCCTCATCAACCCCTCGGTTGGCCACCTCAGCAAGGGCGGCTCTCGTGGGGGCTAAAGAGGGGAGCTCCCCCTCGTGGCCAAGCATGTCTCTTGCGAGCTGCTTGATGAGGCGCTGAATGTCCCTCTCATCATATAGGCTGAATTCTTTTGTATAGCCGAGCTTTTCGATCTCTTTGCGGAGGACCCTCATACAAAAACTGTGGAAGGTGCAGAGTGTGACCTGTTTCCCGATCTCTTTCCCAATGAGCGCTTCGAGCCGGTGGCGCATTTCGGCAGCCGCCTTATTGGTGAAGGTGAGCCCCAAGATCGATTGGGGGCTGACCCCTAATTGAATGAGATGGGCGATCCGGTAGACAATCACCCGTGTCTTGCCGCTTCCAGCTCCGGCAAGGACAAGGACGCGCCCTTTAACCGTCTCTACCGCTTTTTGTTGGGGGTCGTTTAACTTCATTTTAGAAGCCGGATTAACTCATCCAGAATATTTGAGCAAGAGGCCTGTTTTGCCGACTGCCTTGGAATGATATTGAGATCGAAGGGGGGGAGTGAAGAATAAGTTTGACGGAAGGCTTCGCGGACGAGCCGTTTGAACCGGTTCCTCTCAGGGGAGGATCCGTATCGGACCGAGGCGCTGATCCCCAGTCTTGCTTTTTGGGCCGGATGGTAGTCTATACAGAGATAGCGGCCTACGAGCCGCTTCCCTTTTTTAGCTACCGACTGGAATTCGCCCCGTTTCCGAAGGCGGATCCCTTTAGAGAACCTTAGGCGGCTAATTTTTTGCGGCCCGCTCTGCGGCGTCTGTTGATCACCTTGCGGCCCCCGACTGTCTTCATACGAGCTCGGAATCCAACGGTCTTCTTGCGGCGGCGTTTGCTGGGTTGATAAGTGCGTTTCATGATCCATCCGAATATTTAAAATTAAATTTCTCTTGAAAGTCTACAACACCCGCCTCTAATTTTCAAGCTTGAAAGTAAATTGGGCAGAAGTGTATAACAATGGGCTTTGAATAAGAGGAAAATTCATGAAAGTCGGAGCTTCCATTAAAGCTGACCCTTCGAAGGGTGACAAAATTGTTCGCCGTCAGGGCCGTGTTTACGTGATCAACAAGAAAGACCCTAACCGGAAGCAGCGCCAAAAAGGGCCTGCCCGTAAGAAATAATAGAGGAAAAATGGCAAAAAAATCGCAAGTTGCAAGACAGAAAAAGCGCGAACGCATGGTAAAAAATAAGTGGGAAAAGCGTAAGGCGCTCAAAGAGGTGATCCTCGATATGAATAAAAATGTCGAAGAGCGACTCGCCGCTGTAGACGCCCTCAATAAAATGCCAAAAAATTCTTCCCCAATCCGCTTACGGAACCGCTGCCAGTTCACCGGTCGTTCCCGTGGGTTTTTACGCAAGTTCAAGCTCTCTCGCCTTTGCTTCCGCGAAATGGCTAACCAGGGGCTGATCCCAGGTGTATTCAAGGCCTCTTGGTAACAAATCTTTAGTCACACAAAGGAAAATTTTTTCCTTTGTGTGAACTCTTTTTTTACTCAATAATGATTGTCTCTTTAAGCGGCTTCCAGTCGGTCATCTCTTCATGCCATACATAGGTCGCTAGGTCAATTTTCCCCTCTTTCCAAGCCCCAGTCAGAGCATCTCTGCTCATAGGCCCTTTTTGTTGATGGGTCGGGTCTAAATAATACCAAAATTTATCAGAAGGCCCAATGATTTTTAAAACAGGTTCAGGTTTGGGCTCCTCCATACTCTTTTTTTTGTCCGCTCCAAAAAACATCGCAAAAATGCCAAAAATCCCAAAAAGGACCCCTAGAGCAAACCAGAGATAAGGATTTTTTTCTCTTCTATAAGCTAAGTAGGCAGAAATAGATCCCATAATAAGGGCTGTAAAAATCATTAAAGGGTTGAACTGCATGCCCATCTTTCTCCTTTTTTTCTCTTAAGGATAGCTGATTGGAGAAAAAGTTTCCAATGATGCTATAATAGAAATCTACCTAAAGGAGATCCTATGTACGACCAGCTGAAAAATATGGATAGTCGAGAAATTGAACTTCCTGAAACAGTCTTTATCCGCGATATCGACACACGCGTTTTCCAGGCGATCGCTCTACAATGTCTCGCTAAGATCGAAGGGATCACCCTCCAAGAGGGGAACCTTTTCGACAGCCTCTTAGGGAGAGAAGTGGAGAGGGTGAAGGGGATCAACGTTGTCCAAGATCAGAAAAAACATTCGGTGGAGATCCGCGTTGAGATCAATATCCTTTATGGGGTGAACATCCCTGAAAAAGCGGAAGAGATCCAAGAGAAGCTCGTTGAAGAGGTGAGTAAGTGGACCGGACTCCACGTCTCTTCAGTTCATGTCATTTTCAAAGACCTAATCGCCCCCCAAGCGGCTCCAGAGTCAACGACTGAGGAGAAAGGGGAATTTGAAGGGGCTTTTTAAACTAAAGGTGGGTTTTTATGTCTCCGCGCCAAGCGTTTGCCTCTGCTCTCCATCTCTTTGTAGTGTTCGCTTTTTTCGGTGCAGGGCTATTTTTTGTCTCCTTGCCCTATTTGCCAGCCACTCGCGTTCAGATGATCGATCTGTTATCGAATCAATTTGAAAAATGTACCACTTTAGGGGTTGGCCTCTTCATCGCTTCGATCTTTCTCCTATTCGGATTTTATCTCCTCGATCGGGGCCGCTATTTAGTGCTGCAAAGAGGGGTCTCTACAGATATAAAAATTGTGCGGCAGACCATTGAAGATCTTTTCTCTAGACATTTCCCAAAGAAATTGTTTTTAAAGGAGATAGGGATCGGTTCCAAATCTAGATTAGAGTTGAATGTCGAACTGGTTCCACTTGATGAGTTTGCTCGAGAGGAGCTTTTTGTAAAGGTGGAGAAAGAGCTGAGCGCCCTTTTAAAGGAGCGCTTCGGCTATTCTCAAGACTTTTCCCTCATCGTGAGCGTTTAACGTCCACATCCGAGAGTTTCTGCACTCGTCGATACTTTAAGAAAAGCGGCGTGTGCATTCTCTGAGTTATTTTGATTTTTGTCTGGATGTAAATGTAAGGAGAGTTTTCTAAAGGCTTTGGAGCAATCTTCCTGCTTAAATTTTTCTGGTAATCTCAAGATAAACTTCGCGTCTCTTGGACGACTAGGATCAAGCTCTTCTTTTAAGATGCAATCCATTTCTGATAGGTTTTCACAAAAATTGGGATCGATCGGTTTATGATTTTTTATAGTTTCATCATATAGTTGTCTTATATAATTAAATGATGATGTTGCTGATTGAACATCTTCTTTCAGCTCTTGAGCGAGAGAGATCCCAGTAACTGTATGAATGGCTACGTTCCTTAAAGGGCGGTATCTTTCAAAAAACCGGTTGTCCCAGCAAGCTTTAATTCCTTGGATCGATCTTGTTCCAATCATATAAGTGTTCCAGAGTCGATAAATCACATTGAAGCCCGGAATAAAGCTATACATCAAAAGGAGGGAGGCTCCCAATTTCTGGTCGAGCGTCTTCAAACTTGTAAAAATGTAATAGAAGCACTCAATTTTCGAAAGAAAACTCAATAGATCTAGAATCTGCACTCCACCCGCAAAATAGGAGGCCCAAGAGCAAGCGATTCCAAAGGCAAAAGACTGTTGAATTTTAGAGAGTTGGAGAGAATCTTGACGGTTGCCCCGTGTTTTAGCGAGGTGGAACATCGCTTCTAAAGGAGAGACGCTTTCGGTAAGTTCTCCAGAATGCCATGATGGATCGGCGCCGGCTTTAATCAGTGCTTGGGAGAGATTGAGATTGTTATCTGTCATTGCATAGTGAAGTGGGGTTCTTCCTCTTACATCAACCGAGTTCGGGTCCACTTTTCCCATCTCTAAAATCTTCGCCACTATTTGTTCATTTCTCCCTGCCACCGCAAAATGTAAAAGAGACTCTTTCTGTGGGGTCAGTAAGTTGCTTTGGGATCCCTGCTTAAGCAGCCAGTCGACCGCTTCTACTTTCCCATTTAAAGCGGCATAATGGAGAGGTGTCATCCCGAGAGAATCTGTTGTATCGCCTTTTTTCGGATCAAAAAGGCTCTTTAATTTCTCTAGATCTCCAGCGGCGGCAGCTTGGTGTAGTGGGAGATTGGATTGCCGAGAACGGAGCGCCTCTCCATTTTGAGCAAGAGCCTCGATCAATTGAATCTGTTTTGGAGAGAGAACTTTGGTTTGGGCGCTGTTAAAATTGGCTCCCAGCTTATGACTTAAGATGAGGCTGATCATCTTTGGATCGTGAGTGATTTGAGCATGCTCTATAGGAGTGAAGCCTCGGTGGTCTTTTAGATTGTAATCAAACGAAATTTCATTGAGCAATTTTTCGATAAAAGCGGGATCCCGTTTCCGGATCGCATAGTGGAGGGGCATCTCCCCGTTAGGGAGCGGATGGTTCGTTTCTTTGCTACTTTTTAAAAGAGAGATCACCTCTTCAGCCGAAGAGCTCCCTAGCGCCGATTGGAGATCTGCCGTTGGCTTAGAATAAAGAGCATTTGTGTTAGATAAAATATCTATTTTGCAGGTCATTGTTTTCTATTTTTTTTAGCAGTATTTTAATTGCTTTTTGTTTAAAAAGCATTAATTATATTTCATCTGTTAAATCTGAAAGAAGGCGGAACGTATGTTGGCAAACTGTGGCAATCTTTTGGGACATTTTAAAAGTGCGGTTCGCCACTTTCCCCAATGTATCTGCATATTCCATCCCATCCATAAATTCTTTTCTTAAATAGATCCCATTCGTTATGTGGATGATCGCATTTCTTAAAGGGCGGTAGGTCTCTAATGAGCTGTTTTTGCAGCAACCTATAAACCCTTTAATCGCCTCTTTTCCTACCCGGTACGTATTCCAAGTCCGATAAAAGAGATTCAGAGCCGGGATGTAGTTAGTGAGGTAAAAAGCGGCGAATAGAAACTTGGCTTTAAAAGATTTAAGATTTTCGTAAATCATTTTAAAACAGGAGATTTTTGCTAAGATACTCAATAAACAAAGAGCTGTATATCCGTTCCCCGTCGCATAGAAAGAGGCCCAAGAGGCGGCAATCCCTACGAAAAGATGAGTTTGAAATTTTGAGATTTGGAGAGAGTCCTGTTTTTCACCCCGTGTCTTAGCAAGGTGAAATAGAGTTTCTAATGGGGAGATGGAGTGGGTATGACCGCCGCAATGCAATGAGGGGTTCGCCCCTGCGCCGATCAAAGCTTGAGAGAGGTTGAGATCCTCATCGGTGATCGCGTAGTGGAGCGGTGTCCGACCTGCTGTATCTGCGCAGTTCGGATCTAGTTTTTTTGTATTCAAAATCATCTGTACAATTTCAGGATTCCGCCCTATGACAGCAAAATGCAAAAGGGAGAGTCTATCGGGGGTCACTAAATCTATTTTGCACCCTTGTTCAAGGAGCCATTGGAGAGCCTCTTTTTTCCCTTTTAAAGCGGCATAATGGAGCGGTGTCATCCCGTGAGAATCTAGCTCATCGGGTCTTCTCCCATCTATGAGAAGTTTTAATTTTTGTAGGTTTCCCTCTGCAGCTGCCTTATGCAATTTGGAAATCGATTTGCGGCTCCGTATAGAGGCGACATCCTGGGAAATTTTTTGGACGATTTCGATCTCTTCTTTAGAGAGAGTTTTCTTTTCGGCTTGGTTAAATCCTGTTCCAATTTTATGGCTTAAGACGCGGGTGATCATCTCTCGATTGTGCGTAATTTGCGCATGGTCTATCGGAGTGAACCCTTGATGGTCTTTTAGATCGAGATCGAAAGGGATCTCCTCAATCAACTCTTCGACGAAATCGGGAT
>CAYWDE010000053.1:0-9732 GCA_964456885.1 uncultured bacterium
AAAGCCTACACAATCGATTCTTCAAAAGTGCGCAAAGAACTCGGCTGGAAACCCATTATCTCTCTTTCGGAAGGTATTGCCCAGACGGTCTCTTGGGTCGTTTCCCATATTGACGAAATCAGACAAGAACCACTTGCCTACATACATAAGGAATAGCATCATATATGCTGGGGTGCATAAAACAGAGGTCTTTTTGAAAACTTTAGCGGCTGTACTTGAACAACAAAATCAACCATTACAAATTCTTGAGTTGACAATTCCTTCTCTTAAAGCTGGTCAAGTCCTCGTGAAAATTGCCTATTCGGGCGTTTGCCAAACGCAATTAAATGAAATTCGTGGTCACAAAGGAGCAGATCCCTATCTCCCCCATACAATGGGCCATGAGGCGTCAGGCACCGTTATTGAGATAGGTAGTGGAGTGACAAAAGTAAAACCAAACGATCGAGTGGTGATTTCGTGGCTTAAGGGGAGCGGTGCTGATGAACCGAGTACGAGTTATGAGTGCAACGGAAAAGTTGTCCGTTCAGGGGCTGTGAGCACATTTCTTGAAAAAGCGGTTGTTTCTGAAAACAGAGTGATTCCTCTTCCCGATGGAATGCCGCTGAGAGAGGCGGCTCTTCTCGGCTGCGCAATCCCAACAGGAGCTGGCGTTGTCTTCAACGAAATGAATCTGCAACGAGGCCAATCGCTTGCAGTTTTCGGAGTTGGCGGCATTGGACTCAGCGCTATACTGGCCGCAAAACATTTGGGAGCATCGCCCCTCATTGCCATCGATGTGGAAGAAGAAAAACTGCAAAAAGCAAAGTCTCTTGGCGCAACCCATTGTATCAACGCTAAAACGGAAGATGTCGTTGCAAAAGTGCAAGAGATCACAGGGAATGCAGGAGTTGATTTTTCGTTGGAAAGCGCTGGGAAAAAAGAGACAATGGAAAAAGCGTTTCAATCTGTAAAAGCTCCGAAAGGACTTTGTGTTATTGCAGGAAATGCGCCCAAAGGACACTTTATTAGCCTTGATCCTTTCGATTTGATTCGAGGGAAAAGGATTATCGGGACTTGGGGAGGGGATACTGTTATTGATCGCGATGTCCCACTTTATGTGGACCTTTTCCGCAAAACCTCTTGGCCAATTGGCCAGCTGATTTCCCATGAGGTAAAATTGACCGAGATCAACGAATTGATCAAATTGCTCGAACATGGGAAAGTGGCTCGCGGTATGATCGCTTTTGAATAGAAAAGGAATTTATGGGAAAAGAAATCGATTTATTGGCTAACTATCCGCGAACCAAAAGAAATGTTCAGGAAAGGGGCCTTTCTAAGACAGAAGAAGATCGAGCCATTGCTCGTCAATTTGGAAAAGATTTCTTCGATGGCGATCGGAAACATGGGTATGGTGGATTTTCCTATCACCCCCGTTTTTGGCAACCTGTAATCCCTACTTTTCAAAAACATTACAGTCTTTCTGCTAACAGTTCCATTCTCGATGTAGGATGTGCTAAAGGCTTTATGCTCTACGATTTTCAACAGTTAATTCCCCATATTCAAATCCAAGGGATTGATGTCTCTACCTACGCGGTTAAGAATGCATTAGAATCGGTTCGCCCTTTTGTCCAAGTAGCAGATGCAAGAAATCTCCCTTTCTCAGATAGATCGTTTGATCTTGTAATTTCGATCAATACAGTACATAACCTCGAAAGAAAAGATCTTGCAAAAGCTCTACAAGAAATAGAACGGGTAAGCAAAGGGAATAGCTTTATTACTGTTGATGCATATCGAAACGAAGAAGAAAAAGAGCGGATGTTTCACTGGAATCTAACTGCCAAAACAATTCTGCATGTAGATGAGTGGAAACATTTCTTTAAAGAAGTAGGGTACACAGGTGATTATTTCTGGTTTGTCCCATGAAAACGCTTGTCATTGGAGCTAACGGTTTTTTAGGCAGAGCCTTTTATCAAACCTACAAAAGCTTCGACCCTACAGTCATCGGTACTCATTACATGTCGAAAGAGGATCTTCAAGTCCTCGATTTGCGGAGACCGGATCTTAGTACTCTCCATTGGAACCCCAAAGAGTATTCCCATGTCCTTGTCTGCGCTAGTGTTTCTGATATGTGGAAATGTGAAAAAAATGAGATGCAATCCTATGAATGCAATGTTTCTGCACATCTTCAAATCGTGGAACAATGTGTCCGTCTTCATCTCACTCCTATCTTATTTTCTACTGATTACGTGTTTGATGGAAAAGCGGATGAATATACAGAGGATTCTCCGGTGAATCCTCTGAATGGCTATGGACGACAAAAGGCCGAATTAGAAACCAAAATTCTAACCCGATTTCCTCACCAGTGCCTGATCTTGCGCTTAAGCAAAGTCTTCTCGTTTCGAGAAGTAGATAGAGTGGCGTTAACCCAAATGATTCAGCGCTTTCTTAACAGAGAACAAGCGGGAATTGTTTGGGATCAAATCTTTTGCCCTCTTGTTTTAGATGATGTCATTGAAGGCGTTCTTAAGCTACAGGAGCTGGGGGCTACCGGCCTCTTTAATTGTGCTGGTTCTGAAACTTGGAGCCGAATTGATCTTTCTCATGCAATTGCCAAGGCGCTTCAGCTGCAAAGCAATCCTACAATTAGTCCTAATCTTTTCTCTGACCCTTTACAACGGCCGCGATCCACAGTGCTGAGCAGCTTAAAATTTCAGCGAACGACAAAGCTTTCATTTAAAAAAATATCACAACATATCGAAGAGCTATCCAAGGTGGCAGTTCCATGAAAATGTCAGATTATATCATCGATTTTTTGGCCAAGCGGGGTATTCGGCATAACTTTCTCATCTCTGGCGGCGCTATCATCCATATTGTAGATGCTACCTCGAAACATTCTAAGATGGAATACATATGCGGCCAACATGAAGAGCATAGCGCTGCTGCAGCTGATATGTATGCCCGTATCTCTCGGCAAGTAGGCCTTGTTTCCACTACCAGCGGCCCCGGCGCGACAAACATTGTCACTAGTGTTTGCAATGCCTATTTTGACTCTGTGCCCATGCTCTGTTTGACAGGCCAAGTTTCCCGTTTTCGGATTAAACCAAACAAAAAAATGCGGCAGAAAGGTTTTCAAGAGACCGATGTTGTCGCCATTTTCAAACCGATCACAAAGTATGCAAAACTTGTCCTTGATCCTTTAACTATCCGTTATGAATTAGAAAAGGCACTCTATCTTGCAACTGAGGGAAGACCTGGGCCTGTTCTCCTTGATATCCCTGATGATCTGCAGCGCTTAGAGATTGATCCTACACAACTCAAAGGCTTCACTCCCAGAAAACAGAAAAAAAGGCTTCCAATCGAAGAGATAAACCAACTCTTTTCCCTTATTCAACAGGCCAAAAGACCTGTCTTGATCTTTGGAGGGGGCATTCAGGGGGCAGGGGTGCCTACTGAAGCGCTCCGCTTTGCAGATGCCTTTCATCTTCCAGTAGTCACTACTTGGGGCGGTGCAGACATATTACCCCACCTTCATCCCCTCAATATGGGCTGTATCGGCGTCTGTGGTCCTCGTGGGGGCAATTTTGCTATCCAAAATTCTGACCTCGTAATTGCTCTTGGTACCCGGCTTTCCCCGATGATTACAGGGGGGAAACAAAATCTCTTTGCTCCTAAGGCAAAAAAAGTAATGGTCGATATTGATTTGGAAGAACTAAATAAATTTGGCCCTGACACCTTTCCTCTCGATCTTCCCATCTTGGCAGACTTGAGAGATTTCTTCTTTGCATGTGGATCTCTTTATCCCCCTTCAATTGACTCTTTTTCCGAATGGAGAGACACCATCCAAATGTGGAGAAAACAGTATCCGATTTATACCCCAGCCCTTGAAAAAGAACCGGGGCCCATCCACCCTCATGTGTTTGTGAAAAAAATTTCTGATCTTTCCCCTGAAAAGGCGATCATTATTGGAGATACAGGAGCAAATATCAGCTGGACAATGCAGGCATTTGAAACCAAAAGAGGTCAAAGAATTTTGTCTGCATGGAACCACACACCTATGGGCTATTCGCTTCCTGCTAGCATTGGAGCTGCTCTTGCTGCAGACCAAGAAGTGATTTGTCTCATCGGGGATGGGGGCTTTATGATGTGCCTACAAGAACTTGGAACAATCCGAAGACACAACTTACCTATCAAGATGTTTATTTTTGATAATAAAGGGCATGGCATCCAAAAACAGACAATTGACACATGGCTAAATTCTCACTATGCGGCAGTGGATGAAGCTACGGGTCTCTATTTCCCTGACTATAAAAAAATCAGTGAAGCTTTTAAAATCCCGTTTTATGAGTTAAAAACGCATGGAGATCTTTCTACTTTACCCCAAATCTGGAACCAAAAAGGGCCTTTCCTTTGCAATGTGGAAATGATCCCTACGCAAAAAATTATCCCTATGTTGAAATTTGGCTCTGGAATTGAAGATCTTGATCCTAAACTGCCGAAAGAGGCCTTGGAACATGTCATGGCGCAATCTACCTCCAAACAATGGGCGGCTCAATCTTGAAAAAGGCTGTTCTTCTTTCCGTTTCCAGTGATATAGGCACAGCTCTTGCTCTCCATTGGCTCTCTCTAGGGTGGGAAATTTATGGAACTTACCGAACCATTTCTTCCTCGGTAGAACGGCTGCAGCAAAACCCACGTGCTCATCTCTTTTCCTGCGATCTTCTCGATCCTTCCTCAATTACAAAAGCTGGAAAAGAGATCAGCGAACAGGTAGGCCTTTGGGATATTCTGGTTTTAGGGGCTGGTACGCTAGATCCAGTAGGCCCTTTTGAGGAGACCGATTTTAAGGCTTGGGAAAAAGGGATTCAGGCCAATTTCCTAAAACCACTGGAGTTTCTCCATACGCTTTTGCCTTTTCGAGGCTCTAGTCCTACAGTTCTTTTTTTTGCAGGTGGGGGCACAAATAACGCTGTAAAAAACTATTCCAGTTATACCCTTTCTAAAATCGCACTTATCAAAATGGTGGAGCTACTGGATGCAGAAATGCCTGATACCCGTTTTGTTATTGTAGGTCCTGGCTTTGTGAAAACAAAAATTCACGAACAAACATTACAGGCAGGAGAAAAAGCTGGAGATAGTCTAGAAAGACTGCAGCAAAAAATGCGCGATGAGCAATTTATCCCTATGGAAAAAGTCGTTACCTGTTGCCATTGGCTTGCAACGACAGCATGCCGTGGTGTTAATGGGAGAAATATCAGCGTTGCATTTGATCCTTGGGAAAGCCCAGAGCTTCAAGAAGCTCTTCAGATAGATCCCGACATGTATAAACTTCGCCGTCATAAAAATTCATTCCTCTAAGGAGACCCTTCATGCAACAAGTAATGATCCTTAACGACCTTTTAGCTGCGCTTCCTCAGCTCTACGCCCAACACTCTCCCTCATCTATTATCTATAAGCTTTTGCGTAAAGTGGCTAGAAATCAAATCGAGGAGTTGTTTAAAGAAGAGGAAAAACATTTCGGTCCTTTTGGCACTATCAAGTTTCCCTACTTTAAAATGGGGGCTGTTGACTCTTTAAATCTATTCGATCTCGATGAGCTGATTCTTTTTAGTTACTATTTTGTAAACAAAGACCGCTATAAAAAAGCAGTTGATATTGGAGCTAATATTGGCCTTCACAGCCTTATTCTCAGTAAACTGGGTTATGAGGTGCAATCTTTTGAACCAGATCCAGTACACTTCAAACAGCTAAGTACTGTATTTGATTTAAACAATATTGAAACTAAAGGGCTTCATTGTGCAGCTGTTTCTTCTAAAAGTGGCCAAGCTGAATTTACACGTGTATTAGGAAATACAACCTCTAGTCATTTATCTGGCAGTAAAACCCCCTATGGAGAATTGGAGCGTTTTCTTGTTCCTCTTTTTGACATCAATTCTTTAAAGGCTGATTTAATTAAAATGGATGTAGAAGGCCACGAAGCTGAAATTTTGCTTGCTACCACAAAGAATTATTGGGCAAATACCGATTGCTTTGTTGAAGTGGGTTCTCCTGATAAAGCCGATCTAATTTTTCACCATTTTAATCGACTTGGTATCTATATGTTTGCACAAAAAACGGGATGGAAACAAGTGAAAGAATCGACAGATATACCTGTCACCTATAAAGAGGGGGCTCTCTTCATCACTTCAAAACCGTTTATGAATTGGGATTAAACCGGTGAAAAGGTTTTTGATCTTTTTGCTTTATTTTTCCGTCGCTTTTGCAAAATCTACTTACGTGACATGTAATTTTCGAGGGCAACTAGGAAATCAGCTGTTTCAAACTGCAGCGACAGTTGCCTATGCTCTAGACCATGGTTGTGTCGTTTCTTTCCCAGCAATTACCAAAGCAGAGCGAGGAGAGGAAAATTACCGTTACTTTCTCCATCGGATCTCCACCAGCCCATTTCCTAGAAAAACGGATTTTCGAGATTTTCACGAAACCCATTACGCTACCTATGAGCCTCTCCCTTATCAAGAAGGGACCCATCTTCGGCTCAATGGTCATTTTGTCTCAGAAAAATATTTTGCCCATCATAGGGACTATATCTTAGATCTATTTGCGCCGACTCCAGAGCTTCTTCAGACAATTCATCAAACTTATAATACCCTTTTACAAGACATAACGGTTGCGATTCATATTCGGACGTTTATTCCTGATGGGAGAAAAATTTCTGACTTTAATCCGGAGAGCAAATGTTGGTGGTATTTTCTCGACGCGATCCACTACTTTCCAGAGCATTATCACTTTGTTATTTTTTCCGACCGGATCGATATCGTGAAAAAGAATTTTCCTCATACGGAAAGAAAAATCACTTTCATTGAAGATAATCCCTATTACATAGATTTTTATCTGATGTCTTTATGCAAGCATCAAATCGTCTCTCCCGGATCCACTTACTCATGGTGGGCCGCCTGGCTGAATAAAAATCCAAATAAAATAGTGATTGTTTGTGATACATGGTCGGGTCAAAGTGGAGAAAACGCAATACCCGATAATTGGATTCGTATTAAGGCTTGGGGCGCAGATGAATAACTAGAGATCTCTAGAGCCAGCCGATTTCTTGATAGACCTTAGCATCTGGTTTAAGATAATAGATCGAATGCAAGATTTTATGTCTCCCAGGCATTTTTGTTGCCCTCATCCTGATCGTTTTAACAGCTGGGCCCTTTCCATAGCTTGCAAATTTTTCCATTGTATTCCGATATTCCTCCCTAAGAGCTTCGTCTCTATACTGAAGTTGGATCGGCATTCTATTGTAAGTAGAGTCAGCCCCTTTAGTTGCAAAGACAAGAACCATTGTGTAGAAAGGGCTCCTTCTAAACCCTACATAACGTTCATTGTTTTGGGGAGGGACAAATTGATAAATACGCCAATTTTGAGCGCCGGCGTGATAGGCTTCCGCAAAATAGGTTCTACAATCGGAGAACTTATTTAACGTATAATAGTCGTGGAAAAAATCAGCACCGAAAGAAACATATCCAGAGTTTGCATAGTTAGAGGCTGCATTCCATTGGAAAATGCGGCCTCCAGTTTTCAATAGCCTTACCACATTCGCAAATGCTGTTTTAATATCAAAAAGGTGATCAAATGTGCCGCCATCGACAATAAAATCAAACTGTCCCTCGAGCGATTTGTCGATTGGCTGATTCAAATCGTGAATAATAGACGCGTTTTCATAAGAGGAAACGTCCATTGTTTGATAATCAATATCTCCAAAAAGTTGAAAAAACTCTCGATCATCAATCGAATCTTCGTTTCTAGCTCTGGTGGTCGCATCTTTCTGTGCTTTATCAGGATTGAAGTTCGGGTTGATTGAGCAACCATGCTCATGAAAAATCTCAATAATTTTGGAAAGAGGGAGCGCAATTGTTTGTTTTCCTAAGGCAAGGATTTTTCCTCGAATAGGCCTGACTTTATGTTCCGCAACGAGCAAACGGACCAGTGCTTCAACAAACATGGATATCTCCTAAAAATTATGATGGGTCATTCTTGCAGATGCCACGATTTCGTGCAAGTTCAACAAGTCTTGTTCCCGGGGATTAAAAAAACGATCGGTTCCCATACCAGTTTCACTTGCAGTTTTCAATTTTCCTTTGTTACACTCCCCAAAATCTGATGAGAGTAATCAATGACTTGTACTGTGTTGAACGGGAAGATAAAAAAAAGTGAATTTGAGAAAAATGGATTTTTTACAAAACCGTTTCCAGATTCCCTTCGGGATGAAATGTGTTCACACATTGATTATTACATTCGAAAAATAGGAGAGCCTTTTGCAAGCTTGATGGCAACAGATTTCTCTTTAGAGGCAGTAGCAGATGTAATCCCTGATGAGGTGTGGGCAAAAAAAATGACCCGTGCCTTTCGAATTTTTCCTCACCAAATAA
Organism: uncultured bacterium; assembly: GCA_964456885.1. GTDB lineage: Bacteria > Chlamydiota > Chlamydiia > Chlamydiales > SM23-39 > REEB52. The sequence continues at coordinate 8,403 of CAYWDE010000053.1, forward strand.
GTCATAAAATCTATGAATGGGCTGATAGCTCTTTGAAGAAAGAATTTGGAAGAAAAAGATCTGCAGTCAATGTCGTCTATCTAGAGGAACCTGAGGTAAATTCCGCTTTAACCCCAGATCATTTAGCAATTTATTGGCGTTGTGTGAGACCAAATAAACCTGATGCGGGAAGAGCTCATCGCGATGCAAGTTTTTGGGATTTAGAATTTAAAGAAGGATATGAACCAAAAATTCCTTTCCCTTTTAATTATCTAAAAGATTGTGTAAAAATTTGGATTCCATTGAAAGGATGTATTCCTAGTACTACCCTTCAAGTAATCCCCTCTTCGCACTTGGAAGAGGTCCCTACAACTGTTGAACAAACAGAATATGGGCGCCGTCCTTCGATCGTTCAAGAATGGCTAAATTCTAAAGAAGGTCTATTCATGTCTCCAATAGAATTGTCTCAGGGTTCTTGTATTTGTTTTGATATGAATTTAGTTCATCGAGGCCCTAAGCACAATAATAGCAAATTAAGGGTTTCAGCAGAGTTGAATTTTATTCTTCAATAATTAACGGGCTTTTTTCTATTAGACCTGCATATTTTTGCAAAAACGCTTTTGCTACCCTAGATGAAGCCCCATAGGAAGGATTAAAGGAGTTCATGCAAGAGTGAAACTTCTCTTGAAGATTCTCTTCTTCTATTGAATAACAAGCAGTACCATCTAGACGCTCCAACATTTCAACAACAGCATCCCGAATTTCTTCTGGTTCATTTTCCACTAGCTCTACCTTAAATTCTCGATAGTCCTCATCCATTGTGGAAGAGGCCAAATAGCTTTTTAAACACTGCTCAAAAGGGATCAACTCTCCTGATATCGACTTGTGTAACTTAAAGAGATGAAGCGAACTTGGAAGTGGCGAAAGCGTGCCGAAAGGGACAATATTGAACAGCACAGAAGGAACCCCAAAAACTCTTGGCAGCTCAGTAAGCCCACTGATCATTCCAATGGAGAAACGGCACTTGGCAGCCAAATAAACATCCATAAAATCGCTATGATATTTGCTCTTAGGGTAATCGAGAATAAGGTCATTTTGCATAAAAGAGGGTAAGGGAGGTGCAAGAGGAGATCCCACGCGAATACAAAAACCGCCTCTTTGAATAACCTCATCCAGGCTTAAGTAGAGCCGATCGATCGAGCCATTTCGACAGGAGCTTTTCGCTTGATTTTCTTTTGTATAATAGCCCTGTTCTCTGGCACTAAAGCAAACAAACCAGCTTTTTTCGCTTAAACCCATCTCTTTGAGAATGGTTTTTCCTCTTTTTTCTTCTTCTTCTGTCAATTGAAGT
>CAYWDE010000054.1:0-9660 GCA_964456885.1 uncultured bacterium
CGCCACGAACAGTGGCTGTTCATCTCCGGACAGGAGGAGTACACCAACCCCTTCTAAATGCAAATGGTCGACGAAAAATTGGAAGTCGGCAGGAGTCCCATAGCGGCTCGTCACCGAAAAAAAGCCGGTCACTTGGTATCCCCAAGACTCATCCAGAGGATGCTCCATGATCGGGAGGAGCTCCACATGGGTAAAACCCATCTCCTTACAATATTTAGCTAAATCTATTGCGAGTTCCCGGTAGTTGGGAAACTCTTTCCCATAATTTTTCCAAGAGCCGAGATGCACCTCGTAGATATTCATTGGAGAGTTGAGGGATTTCCCTTTCCAACCACTATCGCGCCATGGGTACTCATCGACGTTGAAAACAATCGAAGCGGTGAGGGGGCGCATTTCTGAACAGAAGGCAAAAGGGTCGCTCTTCACCCGCAAATAACTTTCTCGTGTCCGGATCTCAAATTTATATTTTTCCCCCTCTTGGAGCCCTGGGACAAAAAGTTCCCAGATTCCTGAGGCCCCCATACTTCTCATCGGAGAGAGGCGCCCATTCCAGTGGTTGAAATCGGCAATCAGGTGAACACCTGTCGCATTCGGTGCCCAAACGGCGAATCGGACGCCCGTTTCTTTCACTTTTGCACCGAGAATCGAATAGAGGTTGTAATGGCACCCTTTGTTAAATAAAAACGTGTCCATCTCCCCAAGAGTGGGGATCTGGGCATAAGGGTCGTGGGCTAAAAGGCCACTCGTGTGGTAGATCCGGTAATCGGAAGGGGTGATCTTTTCTTGGACCACATATTCAAAAAGACCTAAATCGCTCACCTTTTCCGCTTCAACGATTTGCCCCAGGACCTCTAAGTAGATCTTATCGGCACCGGGGCGCCAAAGGCGGATCACTTGCCCATGGAGCCCAAGAAAATGGTGTGGATCGTGGTGGCGCCCTTCAGCTAAAAGGGCTAATTCAGGAGAGGCACTTCCCTTCACAGATATCATTCCCAAAAGGTATAGCAATTCCCTTATTTTGGATAGAGGGAGCTCAAATAATCCAAAAGTGTCGGATATTGAAATGGGTGACCGAATGATTTTAAACGGAGAGGCTCCACACGAGTGCTAGAAAGCAACACCTCATTTGCCATTTCTTTTCCAAGTAGGAGGCGGAGTAAGCAGGAAGGGATAGGAAACCAGGCAGGCCGATGTAAGATATCGCTCAGCGTCTCTGTGAAAATGGCATTGGTAACAGGAGAGGGGGAAACGGCATTGATGACTCCATCTATATTTTTATGAGTCAGCACAAATTGAAAAATCGATAAAAGATCGTCGATCGCAATCCAACTCATGTACTGCTTGCCCGATCCGAGCTTTCCCCCAAGGCCCCATTTAAAAAGGGGCAATATCTTTCGCAACACCCCCCCTCGAGGAGATAATACGGCCCCTAATCGCAAAATAACCGTACGGATAGGAGGTGAGGCGGCTTTTTCCCACTGGCAACACACATCGGATAAAAAGCCTTCCCCATTCGATGTATGTTCCGTGCAAATCTCTTCCCCCCGATCGCCATAAAATCCGACGGCAGAGGTTTGGATGAATACTTCTGGAGCTTTGTTTAATTTAGAAATGGCTGAGGCAAGAGTCGATGTCGCTTGAATGCGGCTTTGGAGAATTTCCTCTTTCCATTTTTGTGTCCAACGCTTTTCTGAGATGTTTGCTCCTGAAAGATTGATCACAGCATCGACGTCGCTAAATGCGTTGAGATCGATCTCCCCCCTTTCTGGATTCCAGAAAAAGGTGTTTTGAGATAGCCGGGTAGGATCTCTAACAAGGCGAATGACCTGATGCCCTCTATTCCCAAGATCAGGGGCGAGCTGAGAAGCAATAAAACCGGAAGAGCCTGCAATAAGAATCTTCATAAATCTGCTATATCGATAATTCGGTAAAAATAAGAGCTATTTAAAACAGCATCAGAAACTGGGCCTAAGTGAAATAAAACAGGAGCAGTGCCAAATCCTTTAGGGGTCGATAGAGAGCCGATTTTTTCTTTCATCTCATCTATTACTTCAGCACCCAATTCACGACGACGCATTTTAATTTCACAGACAAAAAGAGTATTTGAGCGCATTTGGATCAAATAATCGATTTGACACCCTTTTTTCCGATCTGAAACCCTCTGAATATAAGGATTATCCATTACGATATCTTGTGGATAGATTCCAAGCGCCTGATAAAGAAGAGGCCTATTTTTTAGAAGCAAGCTCTCCAGTTGAAACCCAAGCATTGGTTCCCATCCGGGTAGGGCAGAAAGTGGAATCTGTGAAAATGCCCCTTGTCCGATTTTTTCAATATTCGGCTCAATATAATGGATATAAAAACGGAGATAGTTATCAGAAAGGCGGTACAAAATTGATTTCCCTAATTTACCCGTTTTTAAAGACCAATCAGGGTGTTTTGTTACAAATCCGCAAATTTCAAGGCTTTTAAGGTATTGGCTCAATGTTCCACTTAGCGAATAGGCGATCGATTTTCGCAAATCTGCTAAAGTGTGCATTCCTTGGCTTAATACCTGAATAATTTTCTTGTAGATTTCTCCTCTAGAACTAAAAAGATCATTAAAAATTCGGTCAAATTCATGGACTAACAGCCCATTTTTTTCAAAACAAAGACGCTTGATATTTTCATCTGCAGTTTGATGAACTTGAATCTGTTCGAGATACCAAGGCACTCCACCCGTTATGCTAAGGATTTTAAAAAAGTCGGAGTCGGACCCTTTAAAACCGAGAAGAGTCAGAAATTCTTTGCATTGGGGAATTAATAATTCTACCAACTCTAAATAGAGGGAAACTCGTCCAAAAAAGGCGGTGCTATTGATGATATTTTTATCGATCCAGGTAGAAATGGAGCCGCATAAAATAAGAATAATAGAAGGATGATTTTGCAAAACAAGATCCCACCAATTTTTTAATTTTGAGATAAAAGTTGGATCTTTAGAACCCATCCAGGAAATTTCATCAAACAAAATGACTGTAGGCTTTTCTGTTAAATGCTTTGATAGATGGGCAAAAGCATCACTCCAATCGGTAAAAGTAAAGGGGGGAAGATGAAATAGGGTCATTAATTGACGCGCGAATGCATCGCGTTGATCTTGGGCAGTCACCCCTTTTACAGGGGCTAAGCCGCTAAAAGGGAGAAAAACTTTATTTTTCCCAAATTCTTCGGCAAGACGGCTCTTTCCTATCCGCCGACGCCCTTTAATAACGGCTAAGGAAGCCCGACCTGATTTAGACAGAGCTTCCAGGCTTTGTAATTCGCGCTCTCTACCGACAAATGGTTTCATAACAGAGATTATAAATAAGCAACTTATTTAGCTCAAGTCATCCTGCTCAAAATCGACATTTGCCATGTTTTGAGCAAGCACAAAATCTTATATAACTAATAATAAGCAACTTAAGAAGCTATTGACCCAGGATATAATGCGTTTAAATAGAGAGCACAGGAAGAGGTGACCCCGCCTATCATCACAAAAGAACCTAACATCTTAGAAACAGGCATCAGGTACCAGGGGCCTAAAAATGAACCTGCAAAAATAAGGGTTGCTATAACGGTTACTTTAGCAGAAGGTCGAGCCACAGGAGTTGCCCACGAAAAAGAGAGACTAGAAGCATTTGGGAGATTCGTTATCATCGTTCAAATCGGTCGAGGTAGTAAGTTTTGTCTGGTTCTACAAGAAGCGGTTCATCTCTTTTATATTTTTTCTTTTTTCCTACGCGGAATGTTTTGATCTCATTCGGCAATTCAAAAATCACCTCTCCTGGAGTCGTCGCGCGGATGACCACTCTCCGAAGAGTTTTTTTCGACCATTCGAGATCGAATTCCCCAATGCCTGGAGCAACGAGTCCGACAAGGCGCCCCGCATCAAAAGGGATCGGGAGATTCGGGAGGAAAGAGATGCGTCTCTCATTCTGGTTAAAGAAGAGAGAGCGGACCATTTTTGCCCCTTCGGTCAGGAGGAAAAAGGGGTTCCCTTGAGCCGGTTCTTCAGGGACTAACCCCTGGTGTTGGTCATCGATGAGGCGGGGAACAAGGATCTGTTTAAAAGCCGCTTTCATAAACGATTCGATAGCAGGAGCCAACAGCTTTCTCTCTTTGGGAAGTTCTAAAAGGCGCGCCGTACCGGTGAGAGGCTGGGGAGGAATAAGGGGTGTCTTTTGCCCCAGGCAGAAGAGAACTGGTAAAATCTCTTCAAGGGAGGAGCGCCTTTGTACTTGCTCCCAATCTTGGGATTTATGGTTACCGAGGGAGAGCCTCTCGAAAGAGGTTTTTGAAACGAACGGGATTTCAGCAGGGATGTGGGCGCTTTTGAGAGGCCCCTTTTCAACGGTGATCTGAAAGCCTGCATCGGAGGCCTCTATCCGGAGTCTAAAGTACCCCTCTTTTGCCCTGCCGAAGAGATAGACGCAGTTTTTCTCAAGATCTTGCTGGAGAGTGAACCCCTCAACGGGACCAGTTAGAGGCATTTTCCAATCGTGGCCACCGATTTTTAAAAGGGTGGGAAAAGCTTGGATAATGCTGCACGATCCGGGGAGGACGCAAGCAGCGCCAGGGACGAGGGAAAAAGGTCTGAGCCGTTCAGCGATTTTGATTTTCATAATCCGATCAGTCCATCGGGTTCATTGCCGACGAGTTGCACTTCAATCAGTTCATTGGGTTTGTGAGTTCGAGTGGGGACCCAAACACGGAGAAAATTTGCCGTATGGCCAGATAAAAATCCAGGTTTTGTTTCATTTTCCAAAAGGACTTGCATCTTCCGCCCAACGAACCGTTCTCTCAGTTCAAAGCCCGTTTTTTCGGCGAGGCGGAGAAGTTTTTGTTTCCGCTCACGGATCACCTCAGGGTGGACTTTATTCGGATAGAGGGCAGCCCGGGTCCTTTTTCTTGGACTATAGGGAAACATGTGGACTTTCGCAAATTTGACTTGGTTAACAATATCGAGCGTCTCTTCAAAATCGGCGTCGGTCTCTCCGGGAAAACCGACAATGATATCGGTGGTAACGGTAAAATCGGGGTTTTTTTGGACCATTTTCTCAACGGTATCGATAAAGATTTGTTTCGTATATTTCCGGTTCATCCGCTTCAAAACGACGTTGGAGCCCGCTTGAAGGACGATATGCATGCTGGGGCAGGTAGTCTTCCCATGGATCACTGCATTGGCTAGATCTTCATCCACTTCGTCTGGGTCGATTGAAGAGATCCGGAGCCGCTCTAGGCCGGGAACCGCATCGACAGCACGGACCAGGTCGGCAAGCCTACCACCCCCATCAAAATCACCCACATTGATCCCTGTGATCACCACCTCTTTGTAGCCGTTGGCAACAAGCCCTTCCACCTCTTTGACCACTTCGGAGATTTGGCGCGAACGGGACCTGCCTCGGACGTACGGGATAATGCAATAGGTGCAATACGAATTACACCCGTCTTGGACTTTGACAAAAGCCCTGGTGTGGGCATCAAATCTTTGAATATTGAATTCAGGTAGATTTTCCTCTTCAGGGAAGAGTTGATCGACCAGCTGCTCTTTTTGCCCATTAGGGACGATCTGAATCCGGTCACCCATCTGGAGCAAAACGTCAGGGGCGCTCTCTGCCATACACCCCGTCACGGCCACTTTGGCATTGGGATGTTCCCTTAAAAGGGAGCGGATCTGGTGCCGGGAGGAGCTATCGGCGCTCTCGGTTACTGTACAGGTATTGACGATGCAAAGGTCCGCCTCCTCCCCATCTACTGCAGGGGCGTACCCCATTTGACGTAGCTGATCGGTATACCCTTGCGATTCGTACTGATTGGTCCGGCAACCCAGAGTTACAACTTTAAATTTTTTCATGGAGGAGAATTATACCATCTCTCTGCCAAAAATCCAATAGCAATAAAACCCGATTCTCCGGATAATATTGAGAATTTTCAAATAACAAAAGAGGCTATATTATGAATATTGCACCCGATGCAACCTTCCTGACGATTGCGGCAGCAATCTTTTTTGTACTCAACGCAACTGGTCAGATTCCCCTCTTCTTAGCGATGCTCGCCCGTTTTGATGAGAAACGGCAGCGGAAGATCATCATCCGAGAGCTCACCGTGGCCCTTGCGATCCTCCTCCTCTTCACCTTTTTTGGAGACGATATATTGAGAATCTTAGGGATCACCCGCCCTATCATCGCGATTGCTGGAGGGGTTTTACTTTTCCTCATCTCCTTGAGCATGATCTTCCCTAAAGCGGAAGCGGACAATGCAGAAAAAGCGCTCCTCCATGAGCCGATGATCATCCCTCTCGCCATCCCAGTCATCACGGGCCCTGGGGCGATCACAACCGTCATGCTCTACTCTCATGAGACAGGAAGCGCTTTCCTCGTCGCAGCGGCCGTTTTTGCGGCTTGGGTCCCCTCTCTCATCATCATTCTCCTCGGTTCCTATATCAAAAAATTGCTGGGAGAAAAGGGTTTAATTGCGGTAGAACGCCTCGGCGGGATGCTTGTCTGCTTAATTGGAATTCAGATGTTGACAAACGGTCTTTTAGGTCTTGTTAAAGATTATTTTAGCATAGCTACTTAAAGCGACATACCTCTCCGACCCCACAATCAGGTGGTCGGAGAGCTCTATCCCCACCATTTTCCCCACCTCTACAAGCAACTGCGTCATCTTTAGATCCCTCGTCGATGGGGTTGGATCGCCCGATGGGTGATTGTGAGCGACAATTAAGCTATGGGCCCGATGCCGAATCGCTAGATGGAAAACCTCTCTTGGGTGGAGAAGGACCTCGGTCAAAGTCCCCTTAGAGATCACCTCAAAGTGTAAGCAGCGCTTTTTTACATCGCGTAAGACCACCATCAACACTTCCGCTTTTTGCCTCTCGAGCTCTTTTCGGATCAATTGATAGACCTTTTCTGGGGTATCGAGAAGAGCTCCTGGAGTTTTTGTCTCAAGGCGTCCCAATAGTCCAAAGGCTGCTTTGAGTTGAACCGCTTTTGCCTCTCCAATTCCCTTCACCTCGATCAGTTCAGGAAGAGTCGCATCGGCAAGAGCGGCTAAAGATCCAAAATGGGAGAGGAGATCGGCTGCGAGCTCAAGGACAGACCGTTTTTGAGTTCCACTTCCAAGGAGGATAGCTAGAAGCTCGATTGAGGAGAGCCCCTCGCACCCGTAGCGGACCAATCTTTCTCTTGGCCGCTCTTGGGGTGGAAGGCTCTTTAAATTCATTTCAACTAACGTAGTGAGAGACTTTTCTTTCGAGGTGGTGAGGGATCTCAATTTCGAGAAGAATATCGTTCTCTTCGTATTCACAAGAGAGCACTTTCCCCTCATTCATGATTTCGGTGACTAAAGCATAATCGCTTTGAGGGACGCGCAACTTCACCACTTTCCTCAAAGTGGAGATCTCCCCAATCATCCGATTCATTAGATCTTCAAAACCGATCTTTTTTAATGCAGACAACTCGATCACTCTCGGATATTTGATTTTCATCTTCTGAATCATCATCCGATCCTCCAGCTGATCCACTTTGTTGAGTACAGTGATCAATGGCCTCTGGGTCGCTTTCAACTCTTTGAGAACAGCGTAAGTCGCCTCAGCCTGAGTAAATGCATGGGGATTGCTCACATCGATGAGGTGGATGAGGATATCTGCGTTGACCGCCTCTTCGATTGTACTTTTAAAAGAGGCGACTAAAAGATGGGGAATTTTCCGGATGAAACCGACCGTATCAATTAGGAGGATCGATTGCTTATTCGGGAGAGTGAATTTTCTCGTTGTGGGGTCGAGGGTCGCAAAGAGTTTGTCTTCAACCAACACATCTGCATCTGTAAGGGCTCGCAAAAGGGTCGATTTCCCAACGTTTGTATAGCCGATGATCGCAAACGTCGGGATCCGGGTCCTCTCTCGGAGGCGATGCTGTGTTTCCCTCTGCTTTTTGACTACGGCCAGTTCCTGTTGGAGCTTGTCGATTTGGCGACGGATGATCCGTCGGTCGATCTCAATCTGCTTCTCCCCTTCCCCTTTGACCGCGCCGCCACCTGCACCGCCCGAGCGTTGCCGATGTAAGTGGGTCCACAGTTTTTTCAGACGGGGAAGCTGATAGCGGCAGCTTGCAAGCTCAATCTGGATTTTCGCTTCGCTTGTTTGCGCTCTTTGGGCAAAAACACCTAAAATGAGCTCGGTCCGATCGATGACGATCCGCTCGAGAATTTTTTCTAAATTCCGCTGCTGCTGGGGAGAGATCTCATCATCAAAAACGACGAGGTCGCAACCGTGCTCTTCGGCAAGGGCTTTGATCTCTTCTACCTTCCCGCTTCCGATGAAGGTGCTCGCGTTGTATTCCCGAATCGGGCAAGGCAATTTGAGCGATGTTTGAAGTCCGTAGGTAGTCCCTAGCTCTTCCAATTCATCGAGCTGCTCGACGCACATTTCTCTATTTTCTTTATAGGTCCCCACTAGAATCGCTTTTTTCTGCTCTTGTTCTAGTTCGTGAAGACGCCCGCGCCCAGGTTTTGGCTGTGGGGCTAAGGGGTGCATAAAAACTCCAGTTTGAGTCCATCATAAGCTATCCTCACTTCGGGAGGAAGAAGGGCGTTCATCGCATCGTGATCTAACGCGTGGCCCACATGCGTCAGCCAAGTCTCTTCAGCCCCCACCTGTTTAGAAAAAGCGATCGCCTCTTCAAATGACAAGTGGAACGGAGAGGGCTCTGGACGAAGAGCGCTCAAGACCAATTTACGAACCCCTTTTAAAGCGGGGAAAATCGTAGAATCATATTTTTGTATATCGGAGATGTAGGCGAATTCGCCGAATCGGAAACCGGTCACCTTCATCGAACTTTGGGTAAAGCTGCAATACCCGATCTGAATCCCCAAGAAATCGAGCACCCCCTCTTCTTTTTGAAAGGGGAAAAATTGGAGTTTGGCACTCAATTTCTCTTCATCAAAAAAATAGTGGTACCGCTTCAAGATCTCTTCGTAGCTCTCTTGAGAGAGGAGGCAAGGGATCGCCCTTTTTTGCCGGATATTGAAGATCCTCACCTCGTCAATCCCAGCAATGTGGTCGTAGTGGGTATGGGTCAAAAGGAGCCCATCTATACTATCGACCCCAAACCGGAGCGCTTGGCTCCGAAAATCGGGACCTATATCGAGGAGAAAAGATTTCCCCTCGATTTGAATCAACCCAGAGGGGCGGAACCGTTTATTTTTAGGGGAAGAGGAGTGGCAAACAGCACATTTGCAGCCGATTACCGGCACCCCCGCAGAAGATCCTGTCCCTAAGAATAAAAAGGTTCCTATCATAGAGCTTCAATCATAGATGATTCAATTGGGAATTGCAATCATCTTGGCGAAGAGGGCGTGGTAGATCAACCCCCTTGAACCAAGCCCTGTGAATACCCAAGTTTTCGGATCGATTTTTGTGACGATCGGCTTGTAGGTCCCCTTAGGGGCGATCCTTACTCCACAACGGATCTCCTCGATTTGAAAGTCTTTAGCTGGAGGATAAAAAATCGCCGCCTTTTCAAGTAGCTCAACCGCTTTTTTAGGATCGGGTTTTTCTGTATGTTCGTAGGTCGATCCGAACAGGCAAAATTCGGGATCTTCGTTCTGAGTGATATGACCATAAGACAAAAGGCTCATCGCAAG
>CAYWDE010000055.1:0-9652 GCA_964456885.1 uncultured bacterium
AAGCATCCGTTTCGTCATCGCATAGGTAAATAGGCTGTCGATTGGCATCCCTTGCAGATAATTTTCCTCAATCAGGGGAAATTTGGGATCATAGCTGCAGCTTGTCCCCATGCAGATCATTTTTGCTTGAGGTTGAAACCGGTGCCACCAGGTCAAAACGTGAGTGTTGATCGCTTGGTTATGGATCCACTGCTCTCCTGGATGGCGAAGGCAAAAATCGCCCGCTTGCGTCCAAGCGGCTAAGTGAAAGATCTGATCAAAACGGAGAGGGTTATAGGCATGAAGCGAATCTTCTTTGAGTAAATTGCATGTTTTGGAATCTAGTCCAATCACCTGATGCCCTTCAATAGAGAGGGCTTGGCAAAGGAATCTCCCCAAAAATCCAGAAGCGCCTGTAACGAGAATTTTCATTAGGGTAATTTGGCTTGCTAAATGAAGCAGAGTAGCAGAATAGCCCTTTGCGATAAAGGATCTTCAAAATATACTGTCCCCATTATGTATTGTAGAGTTTGCGACCATACTCAATTTTCTCTCGGCGTAGATTTAGGGGAACATCCGCTAAGCCTCCATTTCCTAACACACGAGCAGATGGGAAAAGAGCCTTTTTACCCTTTGCGTGTTGTTGTTTGCGACAAGTGTTCTACTGCTCAATTGGATTACACCGTGAAAAAAGAGGTGATGTATAGCGATCATACATACCTATCTGGAATCACCCGTTCGCTAGCTGCCCATTTCCAAAATATTGCCCAAACGGTGGACCAACGGTTTTTTGCCCATAAAAAGAAAAAATCTGTATTGGATATCGGGTCTAACGACGGAACGCAGCTAAAGGCGTATCAGAAGCTAGGGTATGAAGTGTTAGGTGTTGAAGCAGCAAAAGGGATTGCTGAAATTGCCAATCAAAATCAAGTGCCGACGATGCACGCTTTTTTCAATATGGAGAGTGCAGATCAGATTGGGAAAACGTTCGATGTGTTTAATGCAGCGGGCGTCTTTTTTCATCTCGAAGAGCTCCATTCTGTCACGGCCGCCATTCAAAAGTATTTAGATAAAGATGGGGTTTTTGTTGTCCAGTTCCTCTACATGAAATCGATTATGGAAAATCGGGCCTTTGACCAGATTTATCACGAGCACCTCCTCTACTATACCCTCAAAACATTAGATCTTTTGCTTACACGACATGGACTGGAGCTATTTGATGCGGAGTTTTCTCCGATCCACGGAGGGACCATCATCGGCTATGTTGGGCATAAAGGGCGTCGTCTTCCCACTGAACGTCTTTTAAAAATGAAGCGAGAAGAAGAGCTCTCTGGCTGCAACGAACTTTCTGCTTATCGGGCTTTTGCCAAGGATATCGAGAATCTAAAAAGGGAAAACCTCTCGTTTTTAGAAAGTAGAAAGCGGCAAGGGAAGCGGATTTTTGGGATGGGAGCTCCGGTTAAAGGGAATACGCTTCTAAACTATTTTGGGATCGGGAAAAATCTGCTCGATTGTCTCGTCGAAAAGAATGAATTGCGAAGAGGTCTCTTCAGTCCTGGCATGCATTTGCCGATTCATATTGAAAAAGAGATGGCTCCCCCGGATGTCTATTACGTCTTAGCTTGGAATTTTAAAAAAGAGATTTTGGAGAATAACCGGCACCTCATTGAAAAAGGTGTAGAGTTTTACTTCCCTATCAATCCAAAGCGTTAATTATGGATTGGGTTCCTAAAAAATCGCCTTTGAATAAAGGGTTATTCGTCCGAAATCCTTTCCTGTACAAAGCTCTTCAGTTTTTAAATTTTCTCTCTCCGCGTCAAAAAAAAGAGAGCTTAATTCCTGAAAATCCTAAAAAAATCCTGATTTGTAATTTGGCAAATTTTGGAGATGTGGTCATCTCGACAACGGTTCTCCCTGTTCTTAAAAAGCGGTATCCAAATTGTGAAATCGGGTATTTAACAGCCACAGCTACTGGGAAAGCTGTTTTAAAAGATCACCCTCTTGTTTCTAAAGTCCATTTCTTCGACCACTGGTATCTCAACCGATTTCGATGTAAAGCTGCTTTACACCATATAAAAAGCTCTAGACAAGCTCTTAAGGAAATAAGGGAAGAGAGGTACGATCTAGCGATCGATCTCTATTCCTATTTCCCCAATGCCATTCCCTTTCTAGCTAGAGCGAAAATTCCAGTCCGGATTGGGTACCCCACAGGGGGATTTTCGAATTTATTAACGCACTCCGTTGCTTGGACTTTTCAAGATCGGTATGTCGGATGGGCCCATCTCCATTTATTGGAAGTTTTAGGAATAGAGATCCAAAAAGAGAGCCCTCTCCCTTCTTATAACTACAAGAAAAAAACAGGTGAATATGTCGTTTTTCATATGGGAAGTACGAGTGTATTAAAAGAGTGGGACGTGAAACAGTGGATTCAGCTCGCCCTTCGATTTGAAGCTTTTGGATGGGCTATTGTTTTAACGGGTAAGGGTGATCGAGAGCGAAAGCTTTGTCGAGAAGTTGCCTCTTCCACAAAAGCGAAGAATTTATGCGACCAACTCGATTGGATGGAATTTGTCATGACAATCCAAGAGGCAAAAGTTGTTATTACTGTAGATACCGCAGCAGTCCATATTGCTGCAGGCTCTTTAACTCCCACAATTGTTCTGTATGCAGGGATCAATTCTCCCCATATGTGGGTCCCCCCTTTCCATTTTTGTAAGCTCCTGATGAATCGAGTTGCTTGTGCCCCCTGTTTTAATAAAAAAGGGTGCGTAACGATGGATTGCATTCGGGGGATTCGAGTAGAAGATGTCTATCAATGTGCTATTCAATTACAACAAAAGAATCAATTCGTTACGGTTTGAATAGGGCCTTTTTACCGAGGGCTTCTTCGATTTCGAGGAGGCGATTGTATTTCGCGATCCGTTCAGAGCGGCAGAGAGATCCTGTCTTGATTTGTCCGCATCCGAATGCGACGGCGAGATCGGCGATGGTTGTGTCTTCGGTCTCCCCAGAGCGGTGGGACATTACAGTTTTATAATTGTGGGCTTTGGCGAGTTTGATCGCGGCTGCTGTTTCTGTGAGAGTGCCGATTTGATTCACTTTGATCAGGATGGCATTGGCTGCGTGTAGAGAAATTGCTTTTTGGAGGAAATGGGTGTTGGTAACAAAGATATCATCGCCGACGAGTTGGATTTTAGAGCCGAGTTTTTTTGTGAGGGCGACCCAGCCTTTCCAATCGTTTTGATCGAGTCCGTCTTCGATCGAATCGATCGGATAGGTTTTGCAGAGGTTGATCAGGTAGTCGATCTGCTCATCAGTTGTTTTGCCGCTGTAGGTCCCGTTTTTGTAAAACTCTGAGGAGGCGGGATCGAGAGCGATGGTGATGTCTGTTTTAGGTCGGTAGCCCGCTTTCTGTATCGCTTCGACGATGAGATCAAGCGCCTCTTCGTGGGAAGAGAGATGGGGGGCAAATCCCCCTTCGTCGCCAACGGCTGTAGAGAGATTCCGTTTTTTGAGGAGACTTTTCAGTGCGTGGAAAACTTCTGCGCCGTACCTGATCGATTCACGGAAGGTGGGAGCTCCGATGGGGCGGATCATAAATTCTTGGAAGTCGAGGCCGTTATCGGCGTGAACGCCCCCATTAATCACGTTCATCATGGGGCAAGGGAGAAGGTTAGCTTGTGGGCCGCCGAGGTAGTGGTAGAGGGGTTGATTTTTCGTTGAGGCTGCGCATCGGGCAGAAGCGAGAGAGACGCCGAGGATCGCATTGGCGCCTAGGTTCGATTTATTAGGGGTTCCGTCGAGGGCGATCATTGCTTGATCGAGCGCTTCTTGATCAAAGATCGATTTCCCTTTGAGGAGTTGGTTGATTGGCCCGTTAACGTGGGAGATCGCTTTGAGAACTCCTTTCCCATTGTATCTTTTGGGATCGTTGTCGCGCAGTTCCACAGCTTCGTGTTCTCCTGTGGAGGCGCCAGAAGGGACGGATGCTTGCCCTAGGAAGCCATCGGGAGTGCGTACGGTGACCTTGAGTGTCGGATTCCCTCGCGAATCGAGGATTTCTAAGGCATGGCAAGATTCAATCAGACTCATAGTTCTTCGTTTTTTGCTGTTTAAAACAGTATGACCGATTTGAAGATAACAGAAAAGCGTCCCGCTGTAGAATCTGTTTCTAGGCGGATTCTTTGACACATTTTGGGCAAAAAATAAATAAATTTTAGTTTTTTCAACTTACTAACATTTAATAATTTAAGTTTTTAATGCGCCGGAGAATGAGCTGAATAGAATTTATTTTTTGATTGCAATTTGACTCATTTGACTCAAAATAGGCCGGTGAGTCAAAATGTGAGTTAAATAAGGGGTTTTATGCGCTATCCAGAAGATGAGTCCTCTACCGTTGAATGGAAAAGGGAGCTTCCTCAGAACGACCAAATTATCAAGACCGTGATTGGATTTTGCAATTATAATGGGGGGAAGATCGTGATTGGAGTGGCCGATTCTGGAGAAATTGTTGGAATCCCTCCTGGAGAAATTCAAAAGGCCATGGAATCTTTGGAAAAAGCGATTTTTGAAGCTTCTCATCCAACCATTATCCCTCGAGTTTATGCACACCGTTTTGGGGAAAGGAGCCTATTGATTGTCGAAGTATCTTCAGGAATGTCTAAACCTTATTTCCGAAAATCTGAAGGTTTGGATAGAGGGACTTATGTGCGAATTGGACGAAGTACGGTAAGAGCCACTCCTGACATGATTGAGGAACTGCGATGGCAAGCCAATCGAATCAATTATGAAACTCTTCCCAATTATCGGGCGAATAAAGAGGATTTGGATGCAAGAGCGATTCAGTTTTTTTTAGACCATCGTAAAAATCAAGCGCATGCTGAATGTAATGATCCAATTCTAAGAGGGTATTCTCTTTTAGTCATGGAACACTCTAAATTCTATCCGACAAATGCTGCTTTGCTTCTTTTCGGGGAGAAGCCCCAGTTTTTTCTTACTGAAGCGATGATTATTTGTTCCCATTTTCAAGGGATTTCTGGAAGAGAAGCAATCGCAAGTGTGGATTGTGAAGGAACTCTTTTTGACCAATTCAAGCAGGCATATTCTTTTGTTACAAGCCGACTTTACAAAGCGTTTAAGATTCGTGGCCCGAAACGGGAAGAAAAACTCGAAATCCCCGAAGTGGCTATTCGAGAAGCGTTGTTAAATGCCCTCATCCACCGCAATTATCATATTCAAGCTCCCATCAAGATTGCTATCTATGATAATCGAGTTGAGATTTTTAGTCCGGGATCCTTTGCGGGTCCTTTTGATCCAAATAATCTAAGAGCTGGCATCACTTGTTTGCGTAATCCGGTTATTTGTAAGATTTTTCGAGAGGCAGGGTATGTTGAGAAGTTAGGCACTGGGTTGATTGCAATTTTTGAATCATATGAAAAGCAAGGTCTTGAGACTCCTTGCATCGTAGATGGGGAGAATTATGTTAAATCTATTCTTCCTAGAGTTCTAAAGAAGGCTGAGAAAGCTATTGAAGAGACCGAATTGAGCAAGCTATTTGCTTTGACTTCAGAAATTTCACTCACAGATGTTCAAAAAGTTTTGGGAATATCACGCGCAACAGCTTCTCGAAGGGTAACTCAATGGATTAAGGAAGGGAAGATTAAGCGAATTGGGAAAACTCGTTCCATTAGATATCAAAGATTATAAATGAAATGAAGAAAACAGAAGGATTGAAGGATCAGCAAAAGATGGCAAGATTCAATCAGACTCATAGTTTTCCTTTCTTTTTGCGCGGTTATCTGTGCCGCCCGTCGCCTCATCAAGAAGAGTGCGATACGATTCATAGCGAAGAAGGGAGAGTTTCCCTTTTTCGAGAGCTTTTAGGACGCCGCAGTTCGGTTCATTGATGTGGGCGCAATCTGGGTATTTACAGCGGAATGTGGCAAGATCGTGAAAATGTTCGATCACCTCCTCTTTTTGGAGTTGCCAAATTCCAAAACTGCGGATACCTGGCGTATCGACGCAATAGCCTCCACCTGGAAGGGAGATTAGCTCTGCAACCGTGGTCGTATGGGTCCCTTTTGATGTTTTATGTGCCAGATCCCCGGTTCTTAATTGGAGCCCATAAGCTGCATTGATGAGAGAAGATTTCCCGACGCCCGATTGCCCAGAGAAAACGGAGACTTTATCTTTCAGGAGCGCTTTTAGAGCCTCTAGCCCCGTGGACTCAAGCGAACTGACCGATAAGATGGGGATACCGAGTTTCTCATATTCGGTCAAAAATTCCTGATAGTGGAGTTTCTCCTCTTCGGCAGCTGTCGCGAGAAGATCGATTTTATTGATCACGATGATCGGATGGATATTCCCTTTCTCGGCGGCGATGAGGTACCGATCGACGAGAGCTGGTTTTAAGACGGGATTTGAAAAAGAGATGGCGATGATCGCTTGATCGACATTGACCGCAATGAGTTGTTCTTTTCGGCCGCTGATATCGGTCCGGGCGAGAAAAGAGTAGCGCTCTTCAATATGGGCGATTGAATCTTCGGAAGTGAGATAGACAAAATCTCCCACTGCAATGATATTTTTCGCTTGCATTTTCTCTTTTTTGAGCAGCCCTCTTAAAGAGGAGAGAATTCGAATTCCGTTGAGATCGACCCAGGCCCCTTCTCCGGAGATGGCGACCACTCTTCCCCGTCTCCAATGGGGATCGATGGGAACAGCCTCTTTTTTTTCCTGATCTGTCTTTTTGAACTTGGAGCGGTCGCTGGTTTGGGCGTACCGTTTGTCTTTCCTATGTTGCTTCCGATCTTTTTTTGCGTGGTACTGCTCTTCAAAATCGTATTCGCGTGTCATAGAGACCTCATAGAGTAGAGGAGGATAGCTCCTGAAGAGGCGACATTGAGAGATTCCACTTGGCCATTCATTGGGATGTTGATTTTTTCGGCTATTTGATCTGACCAGGAGCCGGCGCCGTGCCCTTCGCTACTTAAGATGAGGGCCAGAGGCGATTTGAAAGAGGTGCTTTGTAACGGCTTCCCTTTTAGATCAGCTGTATAAAAGTGGAGTTTGAGTTGTGCGATCTCTTCTGGGGTGAGGCGCGCATAGGGGAGATGGAACTGAGCTCCCTTAGCAGCGCGGAGGGCTTTGTCATTGAATAAGTCGACCGTTCCCGGTGTGATAATGACCCCTTCCCAATCGAGGGCAAGAGCTGTTCGGAGGAGGGTTCCTAAGTTGCCAGGATCGGCGATCTGGTCGAGAATCAGGAGAAATTTCTTATGGCTTAAGTTTTGGGGTTGAGGGAGAGGGAGCTCTGCGGCAAAGCCGTCGGGCTGGTTTAGGCCTGTGATTTTTTTTAAAATCGGATCCGAAACGAGGTAGGTTTCCTTTGCTTTGATCTCTGAAGAGTCCTCTAAAGCGATCAATTGTTCAATCGGAAGCTCTCTCGCCATTTTTTCTCCGACGACGAGAACGCGTTGAGTCTCTTCACGATAAGTCCGCTCAGTTCGTAGTTGAAGCCAGTGCTTCACAAGCGGGTGTTGTAAGCTCGTAATCCTTTTTGATACCATCCAAAACAGTATGACCGATTTTAAGATAACAAAAAAGTACCACGCTGCAGGTTCTCTTTCTTGGAGGATCCTTCTGATAAGTATTTTTTTACTTGTCGTCCCCCTATTTTTGCAGAGCCTCTTCCTTTACAAGCAAGAATATGAGCAGAAATTAGAAGATGTCGAAGCTGATTTAAATTTATTGGCGACGGAAAGGGCCCATCTGATCGAAGAGACGGTGCAAATGGATTGGCAGTTTCTAGAAAGGGAGCGGGGAAACTTAGATGGACGGAATCTAAAACCGCTCAATATTCAGCGGATCCCTCTGCCGCAAAATGTGACGAATCGATTTATTCTCGTCAGCAAAAACCGGGGGGCTCTCCTCGCTGGGGTGATCGAATCGAGTACAAATGCACTCGTTATCCCGATCTCTTTGGAGGTTGTGGGAAGAGATATGCCAAGGGCCTATCCGATCCGGATCTCTGTGGTGAATAGCAAGGGGGAAATCCTTTGGGAAAACAGAAAATGGGAAGAGTCGGAAGAGATTTTAGAGGCGACCGATCCGATTGGAGAAACGGGTCTTAGTATTGAACTAGGAGTGGAAAAAAGCCATATTCAAGGGCTCCATCTCGCCTCTTACTACTTCCGATTTGCTACGTTACTCTTTTTTGTCGGTTTTATTGGGGGAGGCGCTGTCTATTTTTTTACCCGCAGAATTTCAAGACCTCTCAAAAGTCTTTGTAAAACGATGGAGCGGGTATCGGAGGGGGCTAGTCATGCAAGATACACCCCCGATTGGATGGGATTCGAGGTGAATGATCTAGGATTGCAATTCAATGAGACGCTTGATGCCCTTTTACAGAATGAGCAGGAGATCCAGAAAGAGCGTCTAATCCGGGAGAGGCTCGCTGGAGAATTGCGGATCGGGCATGAAATTCAAGCCAATTTAGTGCCTTTACATGTCCCTGGTTTGCCTGGGGTCGATATTGCAGCCGGCTACTTTGCCGCTAAAGAGGTCAATGGCGATTTCTATGATCTATTTCGGCTAGAAAATGGACAGCTCCTCATCGCGGTATGCGATACGGCAGGCAAAGGGATCTCGGCTTGCCTATTTTCATTAGGGCTCCGAAGCATTCTCCGCGCTTTATCCAATGTCACTTCAGACCTCTCTGAACTGGTGAGGAGGGCTAACGATCTTTATCTGATGGATGCTCATGACTCTTCTATGTTCTCCACTCTTTGGCTAGGGCTATACGATCCGAAGAAGCGGAAGTTAGTCTATTGTAGCCAAGGGCACCCGCCAGCTCTTTTGGTCAGAAGAGAGACGATGAAAGAATTGGGAACTCAAGGGATGGCTCTTGGAGCTCAAAAAGTCGATGTGATCACTACGGAAGAGCTCTTTCTTGAGAAAGGGGATGGTCTAGTGATCTACACAGATGGGATCATTGAGGCCCATAATCTAGGAAATGAACTTTTTGGCAAAGAGAGATTGTATGAGCTTCTCCTGTTAAAAAGGGGGGAAACTTCCCAACAATTGAAGGATCGGATCCTTGATCAGGTCCATATTTTTAGCCAAGGCGTTTCTCAACACGACGATATGACTTTGCTTGTGTTACGCCTTAGAGACTAAGTCTGTTTAGGTTAAGTAAGTTTTTTGATTTAATTAAAAAAAACTTAATAACATCTGTTGAAAATTATTTTTGAATTCAGCATGTAACAAGATTAGTACACCCAAAGGAGGAAATATGGCTGTGCGTAAGAAAAGAAAAACAAAATCAAGAACAAAAGCAAAAAGAAAAACAACTCACCGCAGAAAAGCTGCTGGCAAAAGAAAAACAAAAAGAGTTGCTAAGCGCAAAAAAACTAGCCGCAGAAAACGCAAAGGTGCTGGATCTTCTGGCGCAGCTTGCGGTGCATGCGTAACTGAGTAATTTAATAATATTTCTTTTAAAAGGGGGCTGAATAAGCCCCCTTTTTTATTTTCCTCTAACCTTTAATGATTTCTCTCCTTGTCTATCAAAGTGATCCTATTCGGACGGATCGGAGATATCTCTACCCATTTCTGAAATAAATCCCCTTTTTGGTTGAAATCATTTAAAAAAAGGAGCCCTTTTTCCCATTGGGTGAGA
>CAYWDE010000056.1:0-9564 GCA_964456885.1 uncultured bacterium
CCAACTAACATCAATATTTTGCAGCATTTGAGCAGGGAGAGGAAGCTCTGCTAGAATATCTTTGAGAACAACTGCCGATTTCAAATAGAGGCCAATTTTCAATACAGCGAAATAAGAGAGAGCCGTAAAGGCGACGATAGCAACCCCAGCTGCAAGATTGAATTTCCATCAGTTTTCAGGTTGGATATCCCATTTCTTTTTCAATTCCCCAGATAGGTAATAGATCGTGAGACCAAGCGCTACAATATCTGTGAGGATCATCACTTGCTGTACTTTAAAAATCGTCGCAGTGAACTCCGGATATTTTTGCAAATAGGCAAGCCCCGCTTGAGCCATACTGTAGCCGGCATAGAGCGTTTCAAAAAGGGGCTGTTTACTCGGACGCCCTTTAATAGTAACGCTTGCATTAAATTCTCCATCAACTGCGTCGGTAATTTTAAACTCACAATCATTTTGCAACGGATAATCCCTACAATTGGGGCAAGAGGGGAGGTTTTCTTGAGGGATCGTCACAGAATAATTGTGGCTCGTCCCTGTATATACCCCGTTGGTATAATGACGAGTCGTACGTTTCAAAAAATATGCCCCATTCATCACCGCATCGCTTTTGTGGACAACCGCTTGAGTCATGCAATTTTTATGGAATACATGATCCATGCAAAAAGCTGTATCGGTTTGCGGCTCCAAGCAAATTGAGCACTCCTTTTCCTGAGATGCAGTATCTGGCGTAAGAGCCAACATATTGTAGGTCGCTTTCACTTGCGTAATAGGAACTAGCCGATTGTTCGAATGGTGGGAGAAAGTCCTAGTGAATTTCAACCACTTAATATCGAGATTTTTTAGAAAACTATATCCAGTTCCCGCCAAAGTTACGACAAACCAAAACCGATTTTTCGCAAAGCAAGCTAAGCCCACATTTAAAACGAGTTTTGTCACATGGATCCATTTAGCCACTTGTTGCTGAAAACTCATCCTCTCTGCAATCTCTACCCCACTTTGAATTTTTGCAGGAGGGGAATTCTTAGAAAACTTCTTTAAAAGAATGTCCCCAACAGCAAAAGCGGCCCCTCCCATTAAAAGGGGCGGAAGGATACCTGCTGTCCAAGATGAGATGATCGCAATAGCAGAAAATGCATATTTACCTTGGATCTCCTTCACCAACTTATGCGCATAAAAAAAGAGAGCCCCTGCATTGAGGGTATTAAAAAGAGCCTGAATTTCGTGAATATGTTCCGTTGCCGTTGTCCGGATCCACTTCACCACTCTCCCCGCTTGGAGAGCGCCCGCTTTCACCGAAGCGTAAAAAGCGCTTTCTAACGTGGAAGAGACAGCTAAAGCCGATTCCCAGGTAACCTGGGAACTCAAATGGATAATCCCCTGTGCAATAGGAGAGGGAACTGCAGCAGAAATAGTAGACATAATCTTGCCCCTTTAAAAAAAAATGGAGCAGAAGATTAACGGAATCTTATTTTTATACTCTAGGGAAAATCTTTAACTTGGGAGGCCTTGATATTTTTGCAATTGGATCTTCAAAAGAAATGCTGCAACTGGATTCTCGTTTTCAGCTAAAGCGAATTGATATAAATCAACAATTTCTCTCAGCTCTTCAGGGGTCAATTCCACAGGTTTCTTGTTCTCTAGGAGATTTGAGTAGTATTGATATGTGCTAAAATCTTTAGGCTCTTTAAGCAGCTGAATGACATAAGAAATTTCATAATGCCTACGTACTTCAGCAAAGTTAAAAACCAAAGCGTGAGCTGCCCATAGTTTTTGATGGTTTATAAGAGCTTTTTCTTTTTCTTCAGCATTTAATACTTTCGTTCCCGCGACCATTTCCAGTCCCTTGCGAATCTCTCTTCCGCGCGCGGAATCTTCGTGAGCGTACAATTTTAACCGATAAATTTGCCTAAGCAGTTTTTCGGAAAAAGAAGAAAAGTGATAAGCCGATATTTGTGAGTAAAAAAGCTGGCTTCGTCGAACGGAAAAGAGGGGTAGATTTCTGGACAAACACAATCCAGGGATCTTCAAGTAGGAAGAGTTACAAATAGATTTTAAATAAATAGCCATCATAAACCTCAAAAGAGAATTTCCATCACCAATTCGAAAAAGACAAAGAGGAAAAGGGCAGATAACATCGCTTTTCCGCCAAAGAGCTGCAACGGGCTGCTGTGCCCTGCCCCTCGATAACGGGCGATCCACACCATTAATGTTGGGAGGAATCCGAGGAGAAGCGCACATCCGATTCCCCCAGCAAAAACAAGCGCCACAATGAAGAGGCTAGGATTGATGAGCGAGACAATCAACGGCGGGAAAAAAGTGAGGACTGCGAGGAGAACTTTTCGGATCCCTTTTTTAGGCATGGCCAGTCCGTCGGCCAAAAAGTCAAAAAGGCCAAGCGTCACCCCTAAAAAGGAGGTTGCAATCGCAAAGAAAGCAAACGTTTGCCCCAAGAGCGTCACGCTCGATGCGACGACATGATCTTTGAGAGGCGCTACCGCTGTTTGGCCAAGCTCTTTGGCCTGGAGGAGCCCTTCGAGAGGGATAATTCCCAAAATCAGAAACTCCCAGAGGAGATAGATCAGAAAGGCGAGACTAGTTCCACCGATGATCGAGATCCGGATCTTACGGGCATCTCTTTTCAGATAGGTGGTTAAACTCGGAATAATCCCCTGATAGCTAAACGAGGTAAAAATCACCGGTAAAGCAAAAAGGGAAGAGCTCCAGTTCGAGGAGGATAAATGGGAAAGATCGATATAAGGGAATCCAAAAAAAACAAAAGCCGTATAAGTTAAAATCAAGCCCGCCATGAGAATTAGATTAATCCGGTCGACAAGAGCGGCGCCAAAATAGACGAACGTTCCCAAAACGGCGACAAACAAGAGCTGGCACACGTGTAAATCGAGCCCGGTCCAACTGTAGAGAAGCCCCCCGCCCCCTGAAATATAGGCGATACTTAAACAGTAAAAGAGGAAGAGGTAAAGGGCCCAAGCAAAAATTTTACCGGGCCACCCTAGGTAGGTATTGGCCATAGTGATCAGGTTCGCATCGGGAGGGAGCCTTAAGCAAAGTTCTAAAAGGAGAAGGCCGGTGCAAGTCATGAAGAGCCAGCAGAGGAGGTAAACAAAGAAAGCGGGGAAGAACCCCCCTTCCGCCGTCACCACAGGCAATGCGAGCATCCCCGCCCCAATAGATGTACCAGCGACGAGTAAAATACCACCTAACAGATGTTTCACAATGAGCCCTGCTTATTTTAAACCATCTAATATACGTGGCTGAACTATTTAGCGTCCAATAATCCGAGTGATGTGGGGTTCTAAATACCGTTCTAAAAAAAATTGAATTTGCTTCAGTGCCCGGTCTGTCATCCGTTCGATCTCTTCAACCGAACCCTCTAGAGTCACCTCAAACTGCTCTACAGTTGGAAGGTGCTCTGGACGCCCTATCTTCACATGTTCACGCATAGCTCCGGGCCTGCAAAGCTCCATCAGAGGTTCCATCTCCCAATGGTGAGCAAGCTCATAGAGCTCGGCAGCCTCTCCGTCGCTGTTGAAGACAACCTGCTGCCCATACAGATAATCCACTAAATATTTAATGATCCTGGGATGAGTCACCTGAACTTGCAATTCTTTTGTAGCCCGTTCCTCCATCCCAATGGTAAACGCATTTCCGATCACGCCTCCATTCATCGCGATCACACACCCGTGAACTGTAAAAGATTTGGAAGGCTCATCATCGAGAGACGACTTCTCTTCCTCTGCACCAACTATCTCTGAACAGATAGGAGAAATTTTATGCTGCCGCGGCGCTAATTCAGTGTGGGGCTGTTTGTACAAAGATGAAAAATTTTCTGTTTTATTAAGAGTGGATACCGGAGGAAGGCTGCTTAAAAGAGAGACAAAAAGCTGATGCAGGCAAGCATATTTTTCGAGCCCTTTTTTATATTCTTGAACCATGCTTTTCTTGATTTTTTCTCGAATACTTATCCTTAAATCGGAGCCCAAAGAAGAGGTTTCTTGAAGCAGAAGATCTGCCTGAACACTCGCCATTTTTTCAAGAACTTTGAGTTCAATGTCACGGCGGGTATTGCCGCTACATTGATTTGAAATACAAAGAGAGACTCTTCTCGCTACCTTTTCCGCAGAGGTTAATTGATCGATATCAAGAAGAAATACACTACTGGAATAGTCATATTTCACCCCTGTTCCCACTTTCTGCCCGTTTGGCAACAGACGAACTACAGCGGTATCTTTAGTGAGGAAAACCGCATTCCCACCACTGACAAAGTGAGAAGCTTGGATGCAAATTTGATTTGGATTTGAAGGGTTTAAAAAAGGCTGGTTTCGGATAGATGAAGTCATAAAAATCCTGTCGGGTTTGAAGTGAGGCAGGAGTTATACCAAAGAGAGGAATATGTAAAAATAACTTTATGTGAGAGGAAATACTCTCAAGAAAAATCTATCTTCAGCAGGGATGAGGAGGGAAAAAGAGAGTTTATCTTGAAGCTTGACGATTTAAGGGTTATACTATACGTTTACAGGTATTTAGAGTCCATAGATTGCAACCAAAAATTTACGAAGTCGACGAGCACCAAATTGCTCCAGACAAGATTGATACACATGCCTCTTATGTGATCCAAAAGCTGCGGGAAGCGGGGTATATCGCTTACCTGGTAGGCGGAGGAGTTCGCGACCTGTTGCTTGGACAAAGTCCTAAAGATTACGATGTCTCCACTTCGGCAAAACCTGAAGAGATCAAAAGTCTATTCCGCAACGCGATTCTGATTGGACGCCGCTTCCGCCTCGCCCATATCCGCTTTGGGAAAAAGGTGATCGAGGTCTCCACATTCCGCGCTGGAGCGACCGAAGAGGCAGGTCTGATCGTCCGCGATAACGAGTGGGGCTCTGAAGAGCAAGATGTTTTACGGCGCGATTTTACGATCAATGGCCTTTTTTACGACCCTGAAACCCAAAAAGTGATCGACTATGTGGATGGGTATCCCGACATAGCAAAGAGGATGCTCCGAGCGATCGGACAACCCGATGTCCGATTCACCCAAGATCCCGTCCGGATGATCCGCCTCATCAAATTCTGCGCCCGCTTTAATTTTGAAATCCACCACCCCACATTTCAGGCGCTTCTCGACTGCAAAGGGGAAATTTTAAAGAGCTCCTCCGCCCGTATTTTTGAAGAGCTCCTCCGGATGCTCGAATCGGGATCGTCAAAATCGTTTTTCCACCTCCTCAATGAATATGGTCTTTTAAAACCCCTCTCCCCAGCTCTTGCCCAAGCGCTGGAACAGCCAGACAATTTACCCCTTCAGATCCTCGGAGTGATCGATGACGAAGTGAAAAAGCAATCATCAGATCAGCCGCTAGACCGCTCCCTTCTGTTGGCGGCTCTCATCTTTCCGATTTTTAGCGAGCATGTGCAACAAAAATGTAGAACACAAGAAAAGCCTCTCCATCTAGGACAGATCGCCGAAATTGCCCATCGGACGATCGATTATGTATTTACCCCCTTCTTCAATATACCGAGAAAAATGAGAGGGATTATGGGCTTTATCATGACTTCTCAATACCGGTTTATCCCGATCGACGGGAAACCAGTTAGACGCCCCAGAGCGCCAAGAGACCCCTTTTTCCCGATGGCTCTCCATCTTTTAAAATTCTTAGTCACTGTAGAGCCCGTTTTACTCCCCCACTACACGCTATGGACAGAAGCCTCCTTCTCATCGCATCAGACAGAGATGCCAGATCTACAGCCGCAGAGAAGACGTAGACGTAGAAGGAGAAGAGGCGGTCCCGGTGAACAACCGATGTAATGCGATCTCAGTGGCCCCCGATGTGACTCTGTACCACACAGGGCCCGCACTTGATCACGGCCCCCTCCCCTCTTTTTTTTATTTTTGCCTCTCTGGACCCGATACCCTTTGCCTCGATCCTTTCAATCAACCGGTCCAGTTTCTTCACGGTCAAATGATCCGGATCTTCTCTCTTACACTTCCAGGTCACGAAAATGGGCTCCCTGCAACGGGCGCAATGAAAATTTGGGCAGAAGATCTAGAAAAAGGGGGCTCCACATTCAGAGATTTCCTCGACTCGGTTCAGCTCGCCCTCGACTTTGCAATCCGGGAAAAATTCGCAAGCCCAACTCAGCTCGCTGCGGGAGGTCTATCTCGCGGCGCATTCATTGCAGCTCATGTAGCTGCCCGCGATGAGCGGTTTCGGCACCTCCTCGGCTTTGCGCCTCTGACTCGCCTCTCAAAGCTCAAAGAATTCCACCATCATCAAGAAAATCCGATCGTCAATCGCCTCGATCTAATCCACCTCGCAACCACCCTTTCTGATCGGCATGTGAAGCTCTATATAGGGAATGATGATACCCAAGTGGGGACGAGAGAATGTTTTGATTTTGCAACGTCTATTGTGAAACAGAAAAAAACAAGAATCGCCCAAACCGAATTTCAGATCTACCCATCGATCGGAAAAAACGGGCACGGCACCCCGCCCGAAATTTTCAAGCAAGGGGCCGAATGGGTCCGTTCTCAATTAATACACTGACCCGTTTTTATCGATACTTCCATAGAAAGTATTGCGCACCCCCGTTTCATCAGCCGTCACCGCTTTTTGCAGGAAAGCCGCTAACCTAGCTCTATTCGCCCCAAAAGAATTGTGAGGGCAGTTATGATGCTCTGCCGCTCTATGGATCTTGCAAAACACTTCGTTGCATTTACAAGCTTGTTCCTGATCAAGAGGAGATAGGCGAAAGCGGCAAAAATCCCCTTTCCCATCTTTGTCAGTAGTAGGCGCTAAACACCGTGTTTTATTGACAAGGATTCCGATTTGAGGGGAGTAAACAGGTCGCATTTGATCACTAATTGAGGAAGCCATAATTTCTCCAGAGTGTTAACATGTTAGCTACACTACTCCCACCCTAAAAATGTGAATTTGGAATGCTTTCACGCAGTCCAAATTCACATTTTTAGGGTGGGCGCAGTATATAAAAAGATGGGGATAGGTTTTAGCATGGTCGATTTGTTTCTGGCAACAGGAGAGATGAGTGGGGACTTACACGGCTCTCGACTGATCGAAGAGCTCCTCAAATTGCGCCCCGATCTTAAAATTGGCGCTGTGGCTGGCCCCAAGATGAGAAAACTTCCCATTACCGAATATTTCCCCATGGAAAACTTGCGAGTGATGGGTTTTATCGATGTCCTTTTTGCCCTCCCTAAATTAATTCGCCAATTCTTTGCGATCCGAAACCAGATTTTACGCCTCTCCCCAAAAGCGGTTGTATTCATAGATTATCCCGGCTTCCACCTCCGGATGGAACGGAGCCTTAGGAAAAAAGGGTATAAAGGGAAATTGATCCACTTCATCTGCCCAACCGTTTGGGCATGGGGTAAAAAGAGGATCCCCCTCATGGCTCAAAATCTCGATCTTCTCCTCACTCTCTTCCCCTTTGAAAAAAGCTGCTTCGCCGACACAAGACTTCCGGTCCACTATGTAGGACACCCCCTCTCCTTACCGATCCATGAATTTAAACCCCTCAATAAATTCAGCGGTAAAATCATCGGCCTTTTCCCAGGGAGCCGGAAAACCGAAATTGAGCGAAATTTACCGCTCCAACTGAAAGTAGCCCGGAGGCTTCGAGAACTAGACCCCTCTTTACAGATTGCGATCTCGATGACCCAGTTCCCGATCGAAGCCCCAGATGCGATTTTAGTCCCCCCAGAAGACAACTACGAGTTGATGAGAGCAAGCCATCTCGCCCTCGCCACCTCAGGCACAGTGACCCTCGAACTAGCCCTCCACGGCACCCCAACAGTAGTCACTTTTGCGATCAAGCCCCTCGACTGCTTCATCGCTCAAAAAATTCTCCAGATCAACCTCCCCTTCTACTGCATGGCGAATATCGTCGTCCAGAGACAGGTCTTCCCCGAACTCTTCGGCCCAAATCTCACCGAAGAGAGGCTCTTTCTAGAGTCACAAGCTCTATATAATCAAGAAGATGCAAGACAATCTTGTTTAGAGGGGTGCAAAGAGGTGCAAAGAACTTTAGGGCTTCAAAAAGCCTCCCTCGAAACGGCCCAATCCATCCTTAAATTAATTTAAACAAACTATTTTAATAATTCATAATTATTGATAAATGAATTAAAATTATCATATTAAAATAAATTAAAAAGAGATAATCATGTCTTCTTATGTATCCAACCTTGAACCCACCAAATTCAATACCCCACAATCTGCCTATTCTGAAGAAACAGAAAGAGCAGTTCAAAAGACAACAGAACGATTCCAAAGCGCAGTTAAAGCTGGGGAAGATTTAACCAAACTTTTTCATGAGACCCTGGCTAATCTAGGAGAGGCTAGACGAGCGATTGCCCGAAAATATGCAGGCCCCGATGGGAAATATTCTCAGACTTCTCCGGAAGATTTTGGAGCCCGCAGAGATCTGATGTTTAGAGGTCCTAATGTCTTAACTCCGCTTCATGGCCCTTATCAAAAACACAATGAAAATCTTCTGGTCGTTTTCAAACGGTACTTGAGCGAGATGAAACACACCGAAAATGGATTTACAGAAACTAAACTAAAAGTGAATTTTCCACCCTGCCTAGGGAAAGATTCCTCTTTAGAATTTTTCATAATGAATGAGACAAATAAAAAAGAGTGGCTACTCGAATTTAATCTGAAAAAGTTATGTGAATTATGCGAGGTCGCTCCCCCTAAAACTCCAGAAGAATCTGAAGCCTGTTTCCGGAGCATCTACTCAAATAAAGAAACAATGGGCAAATTAAAACAGGTAGCCCCCGAAGAATATAAAAAAATAAAGCTCCGCCAGGCAATTTTTGAGGTGAAGAAAAATCACCGAGTTGCAGCGACCGATTTTGTCCTCGTCACGGCAAGAATTCAGTTAGGTGATAAAATGTGCGCTCTATCTCAGTATCTCGCCTGGATGCATCGCGACTTAAAAAATGACCCCGTAGAGACCATGAATTCGGTGATCACAATCATCCATGAAGACCCTTTTTTAATTGAGCCGATGCTCAATGAGATCTCCCATACCTTCAAAGAAGCTCTTGAGTGCAAAGAGGTCCCCCTTCTAAAACAAAAAGTGGCCTTACTCCAATATCAGCTTGCCCATACTATGCCCTTTATCCGAGGGAGCGCAGCGGTTGCCGAATGGCTAGAAGAGGCTATTTACCGCTCTCATGGATTTCAAATAATTTACCTCAAACCGAAGGGAACAGTCAATTTAGAGGCGTTAACCTCGTCTTTGCCGCAATTCATGGAAAATTATGAATCGATGATCGACCTAAGGTCTCTACCTAACCAGGTAGCTGTCACTGCTCTCGATGGAAAATCCGTTGAGAAAGAAAAGCAAAAAGGCGATCGGGAAGAAAAAAAGGACCCAAAAACAGAGCCAAAAGCGGGAGCCGTCATAGCGGAGATGGTGGGTCGTATGGTCCCTGATGAAGTCGGTCCCAGTGAAAAATAGGACCAGAGCAATCGGAAAGAAGAAAATGATCCAAAAAATGAGCCAAAATAAAGATTCTCTGTAATG
>CAYWDE010000057.1:0-1113 GCA_964456885.1 uncultured bacterium
TCGGGCTTGTGGTGCGGGCGACCACTACCGATTCCAAATCTGCCGTTAATAATTTTTGGTCTTTCCCTATAGATCTTTCAACAAATTTACAAAGCGGTTACCCCCGGATCGCGATCAATAGTACAGAGGAGCAGAACCTCTATTTAAGTTGTGTCTGGATAGCATTCAACGGAGCAAATAAAGTAATTCAGGGGGCTACCGGGTATGTTCAGGCTCTTGCCCCCCCAGTAAATTTGAGCCTTATTCAAAGCTCAAAGGATCGGGGCCTTTTTACCGAGTATTACAACACGTTGAGTTGGGATCCAAGCCCAGATCCCTCTGTAGCTGAATATGTGATCTATAGAGATGGGATATTGATCAATCGAGTTGCATCTTCTGTTTTACAAATGGACGATCCTAACCGGCAACAGAATGAGACCGTTACTTATGGGGTTGCTTCTCTTGATGGGATCAAAAATCAGAGTGTAACAGCCACTGTCTCCTCTTCAGCAGGGGGAAAAAAGAAAAGATAAGAGACTGTTAACGGATTTGGTTTCAATCGATTTTGGGATTCTTTTGAGCCAACTTTTTAATTCTTTTTTTGGGGGTCAATATCATCTTCCGTATATTGACCCCAAAAAAAGAATTAAAAATTGGCCAAAATAAGCTCCAAAATCGACGAAATCCAAATTCGTTAAAAGTCTCTAAGAGAGAACAACCTGTGAACGTTTTAAAAAACGTTCACAGGCTGGTTAAAATTATTGGGAAATCGTTGCAATTGGACTCATTGAATTTTGGTCGTTGATTGCAGCAACGCCGTAAGTCACGGCCCCATTATAGTTTTGATTGTGGTCGACGATTTGGAGTACATCAGCCGCCACCTCTTGAATGGGCGCCCCATTACGGAAAATGATATATCCCGCAATATTCGGATCTGGGCTTGGGCTCCAATTCAATGTGTTATAGGTTTCGTTAAATACCCCTAGATTATTATCTGATTGTACTAGAGAGAGATTTGTCGGAGCCGATGTGACAATTCTTGTCCCTGTAACTGCTGAGACGACATTGGTTGTCCCGTCATAGCTGATCCAAACAGCGGCTGTATTCAACACATTATCAACCAATCCAATGCAC
>CAYWDE010000057.1:1123-9562 GCA_964456885.1 uncultured bacterium
ACCCTTTGGGATTGCTATTACCAGCGCCTATAGATAGGTTGATCGGAACAGACCATGTATTTGGCTTCGTTCTTGTAGTATCTGCTTCGGTCGATTGAACTAGCAAATAGGCCCCATTGTAAAACATATAAAGGGCTATCGCATCTCCGAACGGAGCGATGGAAAGATCTGCCTGATAAGAGTATAGATTAGAGCCTGCAATTTCTATCGGGTCTGTCCAATTTCCCCCTACAGGTTTTCTGGCTGATTCGATCGTAAAAGTTTCTCCATCGTAGCTATTATTCCAAAGAGCTAATCCGTTCCCATATTTGTCAAAAGCTACATTCGCGACAAGCTTAGAGGGATCTTTTAGCCCTTTTTTTGAAAGCGTTATCGGTGGAGACCAGATTTTATTAGAGAGTGTAGCTGATTGAATAGCCACTTGAGAATAGATCGATCCGGTCACATCATAAGAAAACCAAAGGGCGAGTGCATCTCCGTTAGTGTCTATTGCCACATCGGCAAAAGCGCAGCTCTCATAACTGTTTGAAATAATTTGGGGTTGAACCCACTTCCCTTTAGAGTTTTTTGTTGCCGCGTAAATAGCTACGATTGTTTCAGATACATCGTGCCAGACAACAATTGTTTCCTCGGAATTGCTTTTTCCTCCGATCGCGACCCGAGGCGCTTTTGCTGCAAGTGCAGTAATCGGTTTGTTGGAATCCCAGTTTTTCCCTTTCAGTTTTGTCGCCGATTCGAGGCTCCCATTCCTCACCCAAACCGCTTCAACAGTTCCAGAAGGGGAGATCGCGATATCTGGAAAAGAGGCTCCGCTTTTCGATAAGTAAGAAGCTTTGCTCCATGTCCCCTCCAATGTTTTTGAAGAGGCCATTATATACCCATTTTCAATCCAAACAGCGACGCTCTCTCCGTCGCTATCAGCCACCAATTTAGGGTTGGAGGCTTGCGCTTTAGAAAGTGTTACGCTATTTCCCCAGAGCATCCCTGCTGATTTTGTCCGAGCTTTTAGGATCCCATTTTCGAGCCACACAGAGACTAAATTTCCAGCGCCATCCATAGCGATTAGCGGGTTGCTTGCGGTTGCAGTGATTGTTGAAATTATCTCAGGGGGAAAAGACCATTGAATGTCGTTCCCACTGACTTTAGAAAAAGAGAGGAGTAGTAAAAAAATAGAGAGGATTTTATTCATTTTACGCCTTTATTTAGGTTTTATGGGAAAGAAATAGTTATGGTTTCACTTTGAGATTGGTAGATGTCAAGTGCGGCAACGCCATAAGTGACAGCGCCTCCAGCCTCATTATTGTGGTCTATGAGTTGGGTCCCGCTCTCTACCCTTGTGAAATAGACCCCATTCCGATAGATCACATAGCTGCTTACTCCTGGAGCGGGGCTCGGATCCCAACTCAATACATTTGAATAATCGGTGTAGACACCAAATGAGTTGGTTTCTTGCGTCAACATCAAATTAGAGGGGGGATCTAGAACTTGTTTAGTCCCTGTAACTACTTGAAGCTGGTTATGGGTACCATCGGAACTCAGCCAAGCGACAGCTCCATAGATCTGCTGGTTATCTGAAGAGGCGGAGACTCGAGGATACCCGTTCCGATCTCCTGCAGAGACGGTTTGGGGTGCAGACCAGAAATTATTTGCATATCCTGCAATGTAGGTATCATCTGTGAAGATTGTGATCGTGCTGCTATTGAACTGCTCGCTGAACATGCAGGCCATTAGAGCTTGACCCATAGGAGATACTGCAACATCTGCCGATACAGCAAAAAAACTCTCTCCGACCAGATTTGCAAATCCGCCCCAGCCTCTCCCGATTTGCTTCATATTAGCTTGAACGCTAAAAACGGTCCCATCTGTCGACATGTTCCAGAGAGCGATAATGTTTCCATTTGCGTCCGATTTGACGTGGAGAGATAGATCGGCTGGATTACGGAATCCTAAATCGGAAATAGCCTCCCCACTTCCCCAATTTGCCTCATTATTTTGAAGCTGGCTCGCAAATATTTGAACATCTGTATAGGCGGTAACCGGTTTTTCATATTGGAACCAAACGGCTGTGGCATTCCCATTACCATCTATTGTTACATCTGGATAGACCGCATTTACATTATTAGAGGTCAACATTTTTGCCGTTTGCCAGCTACCTCCCACTGTACAGGTCGATCCATAGATCGCTTCGATACTTGAAAGTCCTCCCGGATTGCTTGAGGTGTGCCAAACAGCTACAGCATTCCCATATTCGCTGATCGCTATCTTAGGAAAATCTGAATTGGCTGAAGAGAGCATAGAAACCAGGCTCCAAACCCCTTCAGATAAAGTGGTAGATTCGATGAATCCGTTTCTTTCCCAAATAACAATCGTATTCCCAGCAGAATCTACAGCTACCTGCGGAGTGGCTGCTCCCGCCTCTGATAAGGTGGTCACTTCGCCCCAAGCCCCATTTAAAGGGAGTATCGCAGTTTGAATAAGACCCTCTTCGATCCAAACAGCAGTCACATTTCCACTCCCGTCTACTGCAATTCTTGGTGAAGAGGAGCCTGAATCTGAAAGGGGCTCAGGAGAGGCGTTCCAACTCCCTCCCGTTGGTTGAAAATTGGTTTGAATCACCCCGTTTTCTATCCAAATCACCGTCGCATTTCCGTTGGAATCAATCGCAATTTGAGGATCTTCAGCATCCTCTCCTAAACTGGAGAGTGTTTGAGTCGTAGACCAGTTGAAGTCGTAGCACTCCAACTGGAAAAATGAGTAGAAAACTGCGAGAAAAAAGAACCATTTTTTCATGATCGATCTCCTGGTTTGTTGTTACAGCATCCCCCCTTCTTCCCCAATCCCACTATGTGACTGGAGATGAAGAGGGATCTGTTAAAAAAAGATCGCGGATACTGTAGTCTAAGCGACGAATCATGACAAATATTTTTTTTAAGTTGCTCCTTATTGAGGGGGGATCACAGGGACTACAAAGAGCGGTTCCCCCTGCAAAAGGGGGACAGTTCCAATAAATGCATTGGTTGCTACATCGATGATCCGAAGTGTGCTCGCATACCGGACAGTGACAAATGCTTTTGTCCCATCAGGGCTAATTCCAACCGATCGGGGCGCTTGTGTTGTTGTCAAAGTAGCGATTGCAGTCTGAGCTACTGTGTCGATAATCACAACTGGATAGGGGCTTGTCTCGCTAGGGACATACAATTTAGCCCCATCTTGAGTGATCCCCATAAAACAATCTCCTCCGATCCCCCCTGTAGAAATAGTCGCGGTAATCGTATCTGTTGCAACGTCGATGACGGAGACGTTTCCTATATCGTAATTTGCAACATACATGATGGTCCCATTTGGATGGGCAATGATGGGAAATGGCCCCCCAGAGGTGGTAATCGTGGCGATCACTGTGTCGGTAGCGGTACTAATCACTGAGACGTCATCAGAAGAATAATTGGTCACATAGACCTTACTCCCATCTAAAGTACAAGCTAAATCATAACATTCTAGTCCAACTGCAATTGTACCTATGAAAGTTTCTGTAGCCATATCCATCACTTTGACCAAATTTATACTGGAGTCGGTGATATATCCTTTCGTTCCGTCTGGAGTGATCACCATCGCATAAGGTAATATCGGGGAGACGTCAATTACGTAGGAACTCATTTCTAATACAGGATTTATGACAGTAATCGCTAGATCCTCTCTGCGGCAGATGTAACATTTTTGCCCGTTCGGGGCAAAAGTTATATAGGAGGTGTAGGCGCCAGTTGGAACAGGGAAGGGGTAGAGGTACTGATTTGTATTTAGATCGACGACATAAAAATTCGTGCAAGGTCTTGTGTCAGCTCCTACATAAGCTCGATTTGGGCTCAGAGGGATAGGATCGTCAAGCCTCATGATCTGGGCCCAAGCAGGGGGGGCCCCTGTGGCAACGGCGCCAGGGTTTGCAATTGTTTTGCTCACCCCTGAAATATTGACCAATTGCAGGGTCACAGGGGCTGCCCGGATATTAAACATATAGGTGAGTCCTGCAAAACAACTTTGGGCTCGTGTCGAGGTTGTCATCCTTGTGATCTGTTGCCCATTCATCATCAGAGCAAAGGTGAAATCTGCCCAGCCAGTTCCTCCAGCTGTTGCGACTGTGGTGTTGTTTTGAGTAACCCCCATCGTCACTTGATACAACCCTGGTTGGTTGACGAC
This sequence comes from uncultured bacterium, assembly GCA_964456885.1. GTDB lineage: Bacteria > Chlamydiota > Chlamydiia > Chlamydiales > SM23-39 > REEB52. The sequence goes on from CAYWDE010000057.1 coordinate 5,315, forward strand.
AATGCTCCCGTTAGAGGGGAGGGTGATTAGAGAGGGGGAGGTTTTATTTTCGATCCCAGAAAATAGGACAGGGGAGTTGTTCCCTACCGCATAGCTAGCGCTTCCGGAGATGAAGACAGTTGCAGCTTCTGGAGGGCCTCCAGCCCCTTGAGGCCCTGTAGGGCCTGTAGGGCCGGTGGGCCCTGTTGCCGATACCCCTCCGGAGGAAGAGCCTGTCGGCCCTCTCATTCCGGCCGACCCTGTTGCCCCTGTACTTCCAACGGATCCCGCAGCCCCTGTGGCTCCCGTTGGCCCGGTGGGACCAGTTGGACCCGTTCTCCCTTGATCCCCATCCCCTCCAAATCCTTTCGGTCCTGTAGCGCCCGTAAAACCGGTCGCTCCAGTACGCCCTGTAGGTCCTGTGGGTCCAGGAGAGCCCGTCGCCCCCGTCGGCCCCGTCGGTCCAGTCGGCCCGGTTTTGCCGATCGACCCCAAAGGTCCGTGAGCCCCTGCTCTCCCTTGGGTGCCTGTTGGCCCAGTGCCCCCTGTGGCCCCTGTCGTTCCCGTCGCCCCAGTACCCCCTGTAGCTCCGGTGATCCCTTTCACCCCAGTAGGGCCGGTCGTGCCGGTGGCCCCCGTGGCCCCCGTTGTCCCCGTGGGCCCAGTTATCCCGAGAGCTCCTTGGGGACCCATGCTGCCGGCCGATCCTGTTGCTCCTGTCGCTCCTGTGGGCCCAGGCACCCCAGTTGCCCCAGTTGCCCCTCCCGGACCTGCTGCGCCGGCAACCCCTGTGGCTCCTGTATTCCCTGTCGCTCCTGTGGGCCCAGTAGCCCCTGCAGCCCCTTCAATTCCTGAAGTTCCGCTAAGACCGGTAGGGCCTGTCGCCCCTGTAGATCCGGTAGATCCTGTTGTCCCCGTCGCTCCTCGAGCCCCCGTCGCTCCCGTCGCCCCTGTGGCTCCTTGGGCTCCTGTCGCTCCCGTGGGCCCAAAAATCGCTGTCGCCCCCAAAGGACCGGTCCCCCCTGTGGCTCCGGTAGGACCGATCGCCCCTGTCACTCCTGTAGGGCCTACAGAACCTGTTGCCCCTTGGACTCCAGTTCCACCGGTCGCCCCTGTGGCCCCTGTGACCCCAACGGATCCTGTAGATCCAGCGCCCCCTTTGGGTCCCGGGGTTCCCGCTCTCCCCGTTGGGCCTGTACTTCCCGTAGATCCGGTGGGTCCGGTAGACCCTGTGGGGCCTGTTGCCCCCTGGGGGCCCCCTATTCCTGTCGCCCCTGTCGTTCCGGTAAACCCTGTAGGTCCTGTCGATCCTGTCGCCCCCTCATATCCTAATGAACCGGTAGCGCCCGTGAACCCTGTAGGTCCGGTTCCCCCTGTAGCCCCTGTGGCCCCAATAGGGCCCGGTTCCCCTTTGAGGCCTGCTGTTCCTGTTGCCCCTGTTGGACCTGTCTCTCCTGTAGGAGCTGCAGGACCGGTAGGACCTGCGTCCCCTTGAAGTCCCGCTCTTCCTGTAGGCCCTGTTGCCCCCGTAGAACCTGTAATTCCCGTAATCCCCTGTAGACCTTGAGGCCCCTCGAGCCCTTTTGTCCCGGTCTCTCCTGTAGGCCCGGTAGATCCGGTTGTAGCTCGCATCCCTGTTGGTCCTATCGCCCCTTCGGCCCCCGCTGCCCCTCTCATCCCCGTAGGCCCGGTAGATCCGGTTGCTCCTTGAGATCCTGTGGGTCCTGTTGCCCCTTGAGCTCCTACCGACCCTGTAATTCCTGTAAAACCGGTAGCCCCTGTTCCCCCGGTTGTTCCTGCTGAACCAATAGGTCCAGTGGGTCCAGTAGACCCTGTAGACCCTGTAGCTCCGGTAACCCCGGTAGGTCCGGTAGAACCGGTAGATCCAGTAGATCCTGCAATACCTGTTGTTCCTGTAGATCCTGTGGGACCGGTCGCACCTGTTGCCCCTGTCGCACCTGCAATACCGGTCGTTCCTTTAGGACCTATCGTCCCCATATCTCCCAATGGGCCCTCCAACCCTGTTGGGCCGGTAGGGCCTGTTGAACCAATTCCCCCCTCTGTCCCTTGAGTACCAGTGGGGCCTGTCCCCCCTGTAGCCCCTGTACCCCCCGTTGGACCTAAAGATCCTGTAGCTCCTTGCCCCCCCCTTCCTCCTGTTGTTCCAAAAGTTCCAGTGGGTCCTGTGGCTCCTGTAGGCCCTGTAGATCCAGATTGCCCCTCGAGTCCGGTGCTTCCGGTATGCCCAGTGCCCCCTGTACCTCCTTCAACTCCCGTTGTTCCAGCAGGCCCTGCGGCCCCCTTGATCCCTATTACCCCTATCGGGCCGCTAGCCCCCTCATTTCCTGTAGGTCCAGTGCCCCCTTGGCCCCCGCTTACCCCTTCTACACCAAATGCCCCTGTGGGACCTGAGGCTCCGACAGCCCCATCTACCCCATGAGTTCCGGTAGGTCCTACTCCACCTCTAGGGCCTATGGGGCCAGTCGCCCCTGTTGCCCCTGTTGCCCCTTGGGTTCCAGTCGCCCCTGTTGCCCCTGTTGAACCGAGCATCCCTAAAGGGCCTAAGGCCCCCGCTTCTCCTGTAGGTCCTGTGGTTCCAGTAGATCCTCTTTCCCCAGTAGATCCAGTAGGACCTGTTGAACCTGTGGGCCCTGTGTTGCCTTCTCCTGTAGGGCCTTGAGGTCCACCTCCTCCTGTTGGCCCTGTTGGCCCTGTAGATCCTTCTCCGTCTCCTGGAGGACCCATCGGGCCAAGGGGGCCTGCCCCTCCTGTGGGCCCTGTGGGGCCAGTCGCCCCTTCCGATCCAGGGCCTGTTGGCCCTAGGGGGCCAGTCGCCCCTGTCGCCCCTTTAGCCCCAGGGGCTCCAGGAGGGCCTTGTTTAATTGTACTTTCGCAATCCCCGCACTTAGCTAAATAAAAAGAGTGAACGATTCGATGGGAAGAGAGGTCTTCTAGGGGAAAGAGGGAGAAAATAAATAAAATAGGTAAGTTTTTCATTGGATTTTAAATATGGTTATAATTGCGGCAGGTGTTCCTGTTGAGGTATTCGCCGGACTAATCAGAGCGATTGCTGCACCCGATCGATTCGTTAAAGCAAGAGTCGAGGAGTTGACCGAAATATTTAGCGTAGTCACCGAGACTTGAAGATTTCTAAAAGAGATCGAAGTGAGCCTTCTCCCTTGGGGTTTTATTTTTTGAGGGGAGCCAGAGGCGACGAGCGCTCCGTTTATTTCTAAATTGAATTCGGCGACGTTTGAAACAGCGTTAGTTCCGGAGGACGGCTGGTTGAGGGTAACGCCGAAAAATACCTGGTCAAGGCCTGTGTCGGAAATGCGGACCTGTGCAGTCGATAAGCCGCTATTTTCTAAAGTGATTTTCGATCCTGGCGCCTGATTTGAAATCGTGTTGAAAGGGACGCTGGCTGCATTATTCACTGATACAGAGGTGGTAGCTAGATAAACCATCGCAAAATCGGTGATTGTTTGTACCCCTTTGGGCCCTGTAGGCCCTGTAGGCCCCGTTGCTCCTGTTGAACCAGTCCCATTCCCGAGTGCTGGAAAACCTTCAAGTCCCGTGGGGCCTGTCGGTCCGGTTGATCCTGGGCTTCCGGCAGATCCAGTAGGACCTTGAGGTCCTGTAGGCCCTGTAGGGCCAGCTAATCCAGTAGCTCCAGTAGCTCCTTGATCTCCTGGAAGACCTCTCGGCCCAGTAGGCCCGGTAGGTCCCCGAATCCCCGTCGTCCCTGTAACCCCTTGTCTCCCTTGAACCCCTTGAGTCCCTGTAGAGCCAGTTCCTCCTGTAGGTCCAGTGGCTCCTGTGTAGCCAGTGGCTCCAGTAGCTCCTGTAGGACCTGTAGCCCCTGTGGGTCCCGTCGCTCCTGTCGCCCCAGTGGCTCCTGTTGCGCCTGTTCCCCCCATCGCTCCCGTTGCCCCTGTAGCTCCTGTGGGTCCTGTAGGTCCGGTGGAGCCGGTAGCTCCCTGAGGTCCCCCTCTCCCAGTGGCCCCTGTAGCTCCAGTGGGTCCTGTAGACCCTGTAGCTCCTGTAGCTCCTGTCCTTCCTAAAGATCCTGCCGTCCCAGTGGGTCCTGTAGCCCCTGTCGCTCCCGTTCCCCCTGTCGCTCCCGTTCCCCCCGTAGCTCCAGTCCTCCCTGTCGCCCCAGTCGCTCCGGTGGGTCCCGTCGCTCCTGTAGCACCGGTAGGTCCAGTCGCTCCCGTGGGTCCCGTCGCGCCCGGCGCCAACACCCAGACCCTGCTCTCCGTCGGCTGTGTG
>CAYWDE010000058.1:0-9510 GCA_964456885.1 uncultured bacterium
TTTTTATTTGCAGAGTCTGAGAGACTGTTAACGGATTTGAATTTCGTCGATTTTGTGGATTATTTTTGTTAATTTTCAGTTCTTTTTTTGGGGTTAATATACGGGAGCTGATATTAACCCCAGAATCGACTGAAATCAAATCCGTTAACAGTCTCTAAGTTTTCGATTGAGCTGTTTTGCTCTTAAAGCGTAAAGTAGATGGGATAAAATACGCCTCACTTTTCTATGATCTATTTCGCCTTTTCTAAATTAGAATTTCTACGGCACTTCACCTTTCATCTCTCCAATATAGCCGGTCTATTTACGAATGTTTTTTTTATGCTCTTTAGAGCCGCCTGTTTTGAAGCTCTGTTTGCAAATATCCCCTTGATCGGAGGGCATTCTCTTGAGTATATGCTCTCCTATTCGGTGATGTCTCAGGTCCTTATTATGGTTATTCCTCAGTGGGGATCTGTAGGAGTTGCCGAAGATATCCGGACAGGCCAAATCGCCAGCGATCTCTTAAAGCCTGTCAATTATTACTTTATGATTTTATCAAAAAGAGCTGGGGTCTCCGTTTTTTACTTGCTTATCCGTGGAGTGCCAGTACTCATAGCAGGTATTTTTCTAGGCCTTTTTCGTGCTCAACTCGATTTTTTTTATGTTGCTCTTGGGATGATCAGTCTATTTTTAAGCATAGTAATAGCCAACTCTCTCCACTTTTTGGTCGAAGCGACTGCTTTTTGGCTCGAGTCACACCAAGGTCCAAAGCGGTTGATTTCTGTTAGCTTATATTTTCTGTCGGGTGCTTTTATTCCTGTTGCCCTATTTCCTCCCTGGGCTAAAGCGATCAGTTCTTTTTTACCCTTTGAGTATACGCTAAACACAACAGTGAATATTCTCCTTGGATCTTCCGAACCAATCCAGCTTCTAGGACTTCAGTTTATGTGGTTTTTGATCCTGATCTTTGCTTGCTTGATATGTCTAGATCGCGGCATTAAAAAAATCACTCTGCATGGTGGGTAATAGGCATGGATATATTAAAACTTTACCTAAGCCTCGTGAAACTTCATATGAAAGCACAAACATCGTACAGAAAGTCTTTCTTGATTGAGATATTTGCTTACTTTTTGCAAATGGGTCTTCATATATGTGGGATCTTTTTTATCTTCTACCATGTCGACAGGTTGGCAGGCTGGTCTCTTTGGGAAGTTCTCTATCTATACGGCGTTACAAGCACAGCCTTTTCCATAGCCCAACTGATGGGAGAGAAATTAGAAGATCTTTATATCTATGTCAGGTCGGGTCAATTTGATCAGATGCTGTGCAGCCCAGTAAGACCCCTTATTCAAATAGCCGCTTTATCTTTTCGCGTTGAGCGGGTGGGAAGCCTAATTCAAAGCATAAGCATTTTATGCTTAGCTTGTATTAAAACGGAAATCTATGTAGCAATGGGAAGCTTAGGTCTAATGGCAATCTCAGTTGTGTCTATGGTTGCTGTTTACTATGCTCTCTTCTTAATCAATGGGGCCTTTTCCTTCTGGACTCTGAACAGTAATGAGATTTTCAACGCTTTTACCTACGGAGGCGTCGAGGTTTCTAAGTATCCGCTTTCTATTTATCGGGAGTGGATGCAAACATTGTTTATTTACTTTATCCCTATTGGAGCCGCTAGTTACCTTCCTGCTATAGAGTTATACCAAAAGCCAAGCCAACTCTTGGTCTCGGCTCCTGGAGCCTTATACGTTCCTCTCATAGCTTTTAGTTTTTTAGGGCTTATCTTGGCCTATTGGTCCTTTAGTTTAAGGCGTTATCAAAGTACAGGAAGTTAAAAAATGACCCGAATCATTGAAGTAAAAAATATCAGTAAAACTTTTTCCATAAAAAAGAATCAAAAAAAATGGTTTTCTTTTTTCAGCTCATACAGTGAGGACAAGTTTGCTGTTGACCATATCAGTTTTTCTTTAAATGAGGGCGATTTCGTCGGCTTTCTCGGTCCTAATGGGGCAGGCAAGTCGACTACCCTTAAAATGTTGACTGGGATTTTAACACCGACTACAGGGACTATGCTTGTTAAAGGGATCGTACCCTATAAAGAGCGGCTCCGGCATGCCTTCAATATCGGGGTAGTTTTTGGCCAGAGAAGCCAACTATGGTGGGATCTCCCCCCTGAAGATACGTTTAAGCTTCTGGCAAAAATTTATCGCATCCCTTCAAAGAGGTATTCACACAACCTCAGTAAGTTTATTAAAATTTTAGGATTAGATGAATTCCTACACATCCCAGTACGTAAGCTCAGTCTGGGACAAAAAATGCGTTGTGAGCTAGCGGCCGCTTTGCTCCACGATCCTGCGATTCTCTTCTTAGATGAGCCCACTATTGGGTTAGATCTATTTGCCAAAGAGGCGGTCCGGTTCTTCCTTAAGGAAATAAACCGGGATCAGGGAACAACTATTTTACTCACTACCCATGATTTGGGTGATGTAGAGAACTTGTGTGAGAAAGTGATTATCATTGATAAAGGGCGAATTGTCAGGCAAGACACCCTATCTCGTTTAAAGCTGCAAATTGGTGATGAAAAAATCATTTCTTTTGAAATCGATCCCCGCGATCCCCTAAGACTTCCGCCTGGCTGCCGAAAACTGAAAAGCGAGGGAAATCACCACTATATTGCCTATAAAGAGCAGAAGGCGCCTGATGTCATCAAGATGTTTCTTGACAGCCATAAAGTATATGACATTAATTTTATCTCTTCTGACATAAGTGACATCATCAAAAACTTGTTGAGAGAAAGTCCAATATAAAAAAGACCTGTGAGCAGAGGAAGTAATAATAATGGAAAGAGCCCAGTTCTCTCATTACGTGTTGCAGACTCTTATCAGCGACTCGAATAGGCTTGCAGATTCTAAACGTTTTTGTAGTGTTTCCACTCTAGAAGGTTAGTCATAAGGGCGACTCCCCAGACTACACCGCCGCCAATGATCACTCCCCAAGGGCTGACTACCCTGACTCCAAATGGGACAATCGCAATTATGATAAAGGCGCTAAAGCTGACGATAAAGCTCATGACGACGATTTTTAAATTGGTAATGGATAACTCCAGTAAAGCTAAAAAGAAAAAGATCGAAGAGTTTAGAAATCCGATAATCAGAGCAAAAAGGATATCGGCGCCGATATTCGGTACATTTTCAAAGTTGTCTATTTCTAACCCTGGAGAGACCCGATCGATAAAAAAAACGATGAGAAAATTGAGGAAAAAACTTCTTAAATAATTCATTGGGGAATTTCCATATTGTTAGATCCGTGGCGTCTCATCTCAAAATAGTTCGTCAAAAAGCCACCGATCGTCACAATACTGGAAGTGAGGATATACCCTTCTACAGTCGTGATACTCACCCCAATTGGGATCAACTTCACCAGCCCATAAGCTGCGAAATTCAAGATAAGGGCGATCAGAGCGATTTTCAGCGCAGAGGGTTCGCTATGAATCAGCTTTAGAATAGGGTATATCAATGAATTCAATAATCCTAGAGAAAAGGCTAAAATCAGATCTCCTCCAATATGGGGAAGCTTGGTATGATCAGTGACCTGAATCCCGGGCAAAATATGATCGGAAAAGAAGATGATTAAGAAGTTTATGACTAAGCTCTTGAGGTAATTCATTGAGAACCTGCTATACTATCTCCCCTACCTTACAAAAAAATAGTTACTTTGACAAGTAGAGACCGATGAAGTGGTTTTTAGTCTCTTTGCTAATTTTAACGAGTTGCTCAAGGGATAATGTCCCAAATAGCAGCTTAAAAATTTCATTTAATATGCAACCGACAACGGTCGATCCGCGTACAGCGAATGATTTTGTCTCATCGACTCTTGTCTGCATGATTTATGAGGGGCTCACCCGCTGCCTTCCTGGAAATGCGGTAGAGCTTGCCTTAGCAAATAGGGTAGAGATTTCTAAAGATCAAAAAACCTACACCTTCCACCTTCGAAAAGCATATTGGACAGATGGAAAACCGATCACCTCTACCGATTTTGAGAGATCATGGAAACAGATCCTCACCTCCCCTTCTAGTTCCTCCTTCCTCTTCTATCCGATCAAAAATGCAGAGCTCTGTATAAAAGGGGAGATCTCTGTAGATCAAGTGGGGATTAAAGCATTAGATCCATCGACTCTCCAGATTGAATTGGAACAGCCTACCCCCTATTTTTACTCTCTCACTGCGTTCCCCACTTTTCTTCCTGTAGCCGTACACGCGCCCGAAGATCCAACCGTTTGCAGCGGCCCCTTCCAGATCGAAAGGATGGTTCACAATAATGAGATCGTTTTAAAGAAAAATCTTAGCTATTGGAATAGGGATGAAGTGTTTCTCGATAAAATCCACATCAGTATCGTTCCCGATGAGATGACCGCTCTACAGATGTTTGAAGAGGGGGATCTCGATTGGATCGGGGGATCCATTTCTCCCCTTCCTCCCGATGCAATAGAGAAGTTAAAAGAGCGGCTCCAGTTTATCCCCTGCTCAGCCACCACCTTCTGCACCTTTAATACACAAACCTTTCCGTTCCATAATGCCCATTTGCGAAAAGCTTTCTCTGAGGCGATCAATCGGGAAGAGATTGTGACCCAGATCACCCAAGGAGGGCAGATCCCTTCCGTTTCGATGTTGCCCCCCTCCTTTACGCAACAATCGCTTCTCCTCTACAATCCCCTTTCAGCAAAAAATCATTTTGAAAAAGCGCTTGAGGAACTCAAGATCTCCCCAAAGGAGCTCGAATCGCTCACCCTCTATTTTAAACCGAGTCAAATTGAGAAACGGCTAGCTCAAACGCTTCAAAGGGATTGGAAAGAGGCGTTTGGAATTACAATCCAGCTGGTCCAACTCGACTTTAAAAACCTTGTACAAAAGCTACAGACCAGAGATTACGAAATGGCCCTCTCTGCTTGGATCGCCCAATTCGATGATCCGATCAGCATTCTGGAGCGATTTAAAGAGAAAGAGAACTTAAAAAATTACCCTGGCTGGGACAATTCCCTCTACAGGCAGCTCTTGAATGAAGCTAATAGGTCTAAATTTAGAAGTGAGATTCTCGCTAAAGCAGAAAAGCTCCTTGCTGATGAAATGCCTATTACCCCTATCTATCATTGGAGCTCCCCGGCGATTGCTAGTCCCCGGATTGAAACGGTGGAGACAAGCTCCTGCGGAGGGATCCTTTTTGAACGTTTTAAACTACATAAAAAACAAGATGAAACTATACCCAACATGACTCAAAATTTGGTTTTTCGGCGGGATTGAAAGCTGCCGAAAAACCAAATTTTGGGTCACCTTGAGTATATCCCTTCTTTGAATGTTGCTTGCAAAAAATAAATAAATCTTTCATAAGTTTGTGCGCAACATTTTGAGACCCTATGAGTTTAGATAGACCTAAGATCATCCCTTTTTCCCAACAATTTTTGATTCAAGCAGATCCCGGTTTCTATGATCCCCACTCCTATTTTCTCAATGCAGCACAACAAATTATCGATGGGATAATCCCCGAATCTTTTTGGATGGAAAGGGATCCAAACGCCGAAGCAGAGACGGTTCTTTATCAATTAAACGCGATGCTCCCAATCTTTAAACACTCGGAGCTCGATGAAACCTCCAAATCTCTCTCCCTAACTTACCTCTATCCTGCGGAATATACCCACTATGCGAGGCGTTATGTGGTTGAAACATTAAATAAGTGGCTCAATCCAGGCAAGCAAGTGGAGATCGCAGGGGGATTTTCTTTAGCCTTTCAATTTGTCCAGGCCCCTTCGCAAAGGTTTTTTGTCGCCCAGGATGTTGTCTCGATTCGGACACAAGAAGAGAACTTAGCTATTCAGAAAAATCTTCCCGAACTCATTGAACAGCTTAAGAAAAAGCTGCCCCACGAATTTCTCCGGCAGACAGAAAACACTTTCCACCCACTTTTTATGCCAAGAAATGAGGAGGATACCATCCGCAATCTGATTGTCTTGAGCAATCAGATTAAATATGTGAGAGATCTTCCCCAAGTAAGCATCCACTACGAAAAACAGACCGATATCGACCTAACCTTCACCATTATTATCGCAAGACTCCTTAAAGCGAGAAATGCCCCCTTAAGGAAAATTCTAGAAAAAAGTCCTCTTAAAATGGATATCGATGATTTGCGAATCATGGGCTTTTTGAAACAGAAATACCTCAAAGAGGGGGCTGTCTTGCGGATCACCCTTAATAAGGGGCCCTTTTTTAGGGCCGATTACTCGGTCGATCTCTTGAGAGCAAGACAAAAAATTGTAGCAGGCCTTGCTGAAACTTTAGGAAAATTCCGCGATTTCAATGGAGGAATTATCTTAAGACAAGAGGAGTCTTTAAGACTTTTAAGAGAAGAGTTAGGAGCCTTATCTCCACAAAAAGAGTTCTTGCTTGAGAACTATTTCTACTCATTAAAGCCCGCTATCATGCAAACGATCTATGAGCCCTCTCTATTGAAAAAGCATTTTGAACTCCTCAACACCGCTCTCGAAACCGATTTCAAGACTCAATCTTACAAAATTGTGAGCATCACAGTAGATAAATTTCTTCTCTGCTTTGTCGCCGCAGGATCGAGGGGCTTTAAAGAGAAGATCCTTGAAGCGATTGCCCCGCTTGAAATCTCCTCTCGCAACCTCACCCTCTCTTTTCAGCAGTTAGAAGAGGGCTCTGTAATGGGTTTTATTCTCCGAATGGAGACAAGTGAGATCGGAGAAAAATTCCAGACAGCGATCGAACAATCGTGTCTGGAATGGAGTCGCCATTTTTACTGTATCGTAAGCTAAGAGTGCGTTTCACAAAAAATACTCTAAGAGGGCGTTCTAAGACTCGTCGTCTGAAGAATTCCATTCAGAGGACTTCTCTACTGAAATATTACTAAATGAGAATCTCAGAATTTCGCTATTAGGTGTTAAAGCCCACTTTCTATCTTCCTCAGAAAGAAGAGTGTTTGTGCTAGAGGGGGAGTATCGACCCACATAGTCTACTGAAGGACCTCTAGAACCTTTTGTTTCTAAAGCTTTTAAATGGCCCCCGTACATAGGATCGACATTGCTCACTATTTCAAGTGTTGTTGGGCAAGTCTTCATTGCTTGAAAAGTTCCTAACAATCTTTTTAAACGTCTTATCCTATCCCCACAAGCTACCAATTGTTCATCAGAAAACATTGAATCTGTCTCTTCTATATTTATGACTGAATAGGATTCCATTATTTCTTCGGGGCGCTCTATTTCGATAGGGCAATTCCCATCGTCCCATGCATTAGACTCTGAATCTATCAATTGTTCAGACCGGAGATCGGCAAATTCAATTTTCTCTTTTCTTAGATCGGCAAGGAAGTCGGTTAAAAAAGAGGGGGAACTAATCAAATTAATTAATTCACTTAGCTCTTCTGAAGAGATTTTCTCTTTTGCTGCAGGATGTGCCAGATAAGGCAAGTGCAAAGAGGCGACAGACTTATTGGGGCTCTGTCCAGCCGCTAGCAAAAATCGGTCAGGCATATAATCTTCTATATCAAAGAACATTGAACCTGCGATCCCATCAAGTTTTGCATCTCTTAAACCCAATATAATAGCTAATACGGTCATCCTAGCAATTTCAGGAGCCGTCAATTTTTTCTGAACATTGACAACAGGCTCTAAAATACCCGTTAAAGTAAAAGGTTCATCAACACCTAAGTTGTCTTCTTTAATAACTGCTTGGTAGGACTTCTTCTGATCGCTGTTTGTATGAACCTTTACCAACCCATTCCAGAGCTCTCCAGTAATCGGATCTTGTGGGAATAGGGGATTTGCAATTGTACAAGCAACGCCTGGAATAACATGCCTTCCTAAACCTATCTGGTGGGCTATTTTTCTAGCTTTCAGCTCCATGTCGACCCGTTTTGATCCTGCCTTAAAAAAAGCGATCGGCTCCCCTTTCTCTGTGACAACCTGATAGACACCCGAATTTGTCTCAGAAGGGATAAATTTGACCCCTTGTTCACAAACAGCAGTCATTAAGGGAAGTAGGGTGTTTTGGGCTTCTATATCTATAACGGATACCCCAAGCCTACCTAGAAGCGGCCTTATACTCTCTATAGGGGCCCCCTCTTCCTTGAGTTTAATGATCTGATCCCATAGAGCGCCTATCCTATGAGGCGTCCTTATATCTTGAGAAAGCTTTTGATATTTTGAACGGATCGATTCTAAACATTCAACCCTATAGACACCGGAACGACTTTTGCCATCAATAATATTCATAAAAAAAATAGTTACTCTAATTTAAATAATTTTCAGCATGTATATTAACAAAACAAGAGATAAAACAACATGCAAACAATTTATTTAATTAAAGCTCTTTTAACTGCTTCATTAAAAGTTAAAAGATGTTTGGGGAAAAGGTTCCGTATCCGATTTTCCTTACAAACCGCACTGTTTTTTAAACTTTCTACAAGCGATTGAGCCAATGGGAAACTGGCAGAAGTGACAAAATAGAGCCAATAAGAAGAGAGCTTAGGTGTTAAAACTGGAACTGTAAAAATCCACCTTTTCAACTTACAAACTTTGGCAAATTCGAGGAGAAGCTCTTTATAACTCAATACATCTGGCCCTCCAATTTCAAATCTCTCTCCAATGCATTTTGGAGCCCCTAATACAAGGGTAAGGTAATCCAATACATCGGAAATAGCGATCGGCTGGGTGAGATTATTGATCCATCGAGGAGCGATCATAACGGGAAGCTTATTCACTAAATCGTGGATGATCTGAAACGAGGCGCTTTTAGAGCCGATGATGATCCCTGCCATCAGCGTCGTTACCGGGACGCTCCCCTCTCGCAAGATCCGGTCGACGTTCTCTCTAGAGGCGAGATGTTTGGAGAGCTTCGCATCGTTCGCAAGGCCGCTTAAGTAAATGATCTGTTTAGCTCCCGTATGAGAGAGCCTTTTCTGAAAATTTTCGGCAGATCGGGCCTCCAATTCAGTGAATTGGGTCGTTGAAGTGCTCATCGAATGGACAAGGTAATAAGCAGCATCGATCTCTTTCGGAATCTTTTCTAGAGAGGTTGGATCCAATAGATCGGCTTGAATGAGATGGACCCTTTTTGCATATTCCGGTGGAATCTGAACCGTTTTCCGGTTTCGGACAAGGAGATAGAGTTCGTTCTTTTTTTTCAAAAGAGCGGGCATCAATTGAGAACCTATATAACCACTTGCGCCTGTAAGGAGAATTCTCAAGGAAAAGGGCCTGTTTTGAAAATTTACTTAAATATAGAGAATTGAAACGAGATTGTCTACTTGCTTAAGAGAGTATTTTAACCGATTTTAGAGCGTATACGGTCCCATCAAATAGAGAATGAGCCGCTTTTAAGCTCTTTTCTAAAGTCACTTCTACCGTTTGCTTAAATACCTTTTGAACAAGGGGGATTCTCGCTGCTAAAGCAGTCCCTGCGCCTACACCTACAGCAGGTAAAAAACTGAGCCCAAAAAAGCCTGAAGCAACGACCGCAGCATCCA
>CAYWDE010000059.1:0-9411 GCA_964456885.1 uncultured bacterium
CAAGGTTGATTGCAGGAAAGATCTGTGGGTCGGTTAGTCCGAAGCTGTAGTTTCCTCTCCCGTCCCCGTTCTTGTTTAAACCGCGAAAGTCACGAATACGAGGTGCTACGATATTACAGAATCGATCAAAAAAATCATACATCCTTTTTCCTCGGAGAGTCACCATCAAGCCGACGGGCTGATCTTCACGAAGCTTAAAGTTAGAAATCGCCTTTTTTGTTCGGGTCACAATGGGCTTCTGGCCAGAGAGAAGAGCGAGCTCTTCGCTGTGTTCAGAGAGGGCGTTTTTATCTTTCAACGCATCACCCAAACCCATACTGATCACGATCTTCTTCAGTACAGGGAGCTCCATCACAGATCTCTCTGGATGTTTCTCTTTTTGCAACGGCACAATTTCTTCTTTAAATTTTTTATACAACCTAGACATGTTTCACCTTCTTTACAGTGCGATGAACAGATCCTTTAGATGCTTTTTTATAAACCAGATCTCTCTGACCGGTTTTTTGCTTTTCTGTACGGATCTTGAGCCTTTTTCCCTCTTTATCGCATAGAGATACGTTTGAGATATGGATAGGTACTTCCATTTCCACAATACGTCCACCTTGAGTCTGCTGAGTCGGTTTCAAGTGCTTTTTTCTCACATTGATCCCTTGAACAAGAACTCTGTCCTCGCCTCGTGAGAGAACTTCCCCAGCTTTGCCTCTATCATTTCCTGCAATCACTAAAACGCGATCGCCTTTCTTAATCCATTTGCTCATATTAAATTACCTCTGGTGCTAGGGAACAGATCTTAGCATATCCTTTGTCTCTAACTTCGCGGGCACCCGGTCCGAAAATACGGGTCCCTTTAGGCTCCCCTTTATCGTCGATGATCGCCAGACTGTTGTCATAGAATCGGATCCGTGACCCATCTTTCCGTTTAATGTAGGACTTAGTTCTAACCACTACACCTTTAACAACTTCGCCTTTCTTCACTGTCCCTTTTGGGTCAGCTTCTTTCACTGCACATACAATGATATCGCCAACACCGGCATATCTTCTGCGGGATCCGCCAAGTACTTTAAAACAACGTACTTTCTTCGCGCCGGTATTATCAGCTACTTCTAAATTGGTTTCTTGTTGAATCATACTACCTCAACTACGCGCCATCTCTTCAATTTTGAAAGAGGGCGGGTTTCCATAATACGGACCTTCTGACCTACCTGCAAAGCATCGGTGTCGTCATGGGCATAATATTTTTTAGAGCGCTCGATGACTTTTCCGTATTTTTCATGTCTCATTTTGCGCGTTACTTTTACTGTGACTGTCTTTTCCATTTTATTAGAAATGACGACCCCAACGTTCTCTTTTCTGTTTCCTCTTGGACCGGTCATACTGCCTCTTGTCTGTGTTGTTTTTGAGTCAAGATCGTAAGAATCCGAGCTTTTGTCTTCCGCTTCTCTTTAATCAAATGAGGCTTCTCGAGTTTCCTTTGGGTCGCAAGTTCATTGCGCAACTCGTAAATTTCTCGATCCAGCTGATGGACATGGGCTGTCAATTCTTTCACTGACTGATCTTTCAATTCTTTCTTCTTTTGTTTCGCCATTTTATACCCTCTCCAATCTATCGACAAATTTCGTCCGGATTGGCAGTTTTGCAGCAGCCAAGCGGAGCGCTTCCTGCGCCTCTTCACGGCTTACACCGCCTACCTCAAAAAGAATACGACCTGGGCGGATCACAGCCACATAGTGGTCTGGGGCTCCTTTACCTTTACCCATCCGAGTCTCTGCTGGCTTTTTAGAAACCGGCTTATCAGGGAATACGCGAATCCAAACTTGTCCTTTTCGGCTAAATGTACGGGAAATCGTCACGCGGCAAGCTTCTAGCTGTTGAGCTGTGATCCAACCCCGATCCAATGACTGCATTCCAAATTCGCCGAAGTCAACAAAGGCTCCGCCTTTGGAAAGGCCAGTCATTTTGCCTTTCATCTGCTTTCTAAATTTTGTACGCTTAGGCATCAATGCCATAAATTACGCTCCCATCGCAGTTTGCTGTTTAGGTGCAACAAGGATTTCATCGCCCTTATTGATCCAGACTTTTACGCCGATCGATCCGTAAGTAGTTTCTGCTCTACCGTGTGCGTAGTCGATATCTGCGCGAATCGTGTGGAGAGGAACTCGTCCCTCTTTGTACCACTCAACTCGGGCAATCTCAGCTCCGCCAATACGGCCAGATACTTGAACTTTAATCCCTGCAGCTCCTGCATCCATAGATGTCTGCATCGCCTTTTTCAAAATCCGGCGGAAGGGAATTCTCCGCTCGAGTTGCTTCGCGATACCGTCTGCAACGAGCTTCGCATCGAGATCAGGTCTTTTGATCTCTTCCACTTCAATCCAAACTTCTTTCTTTGTGAGATTGCGAAGTTCTGCTTTAAGAATATCGATCTCTGCCCCTTTTTTACCGATGACCAATCCTGGTCTAGAAGTAAAAATGGTCACTTCGATTTTTCCGCTCATCCTCTTAATCTGGAATTTAGAGGCGCCTTGGCAGGCTGGTTTTCCAGCTAGTAGTTCACGGATTTTCTTATCTTCTCCAATCTGGTCGCCAAACTCTTGTTTGTTGGCAAACCAATTAGAGGTCCAACGTTTCCGTCTTACAAGCCGAAATCCTGTTGGCGATACTTTTTGTCCCATTATTTTACTCCAGTCTCAGTTGAAAGAACGATGGTAAAATGGCTGGTCCTCTTATTCACTGGAACAGATGACCCGCGGCTCCGAGGCTTTGCTCGTCTTAAGATCGGACCTGGATCAACGCGCATCTCGTGAACTTTGAGGTCCTCGCGGCGTGCATCCATTTGAGTCACTGCATTTGCTACAGCGCTATCCAACGTCTTTTTAATCAATCGTCCCCCTCTGAGCTTCGATAAGAGAAGCTGCAAAGAGGCCTGTTCGACACCGAGTCCTCGGATCAGATCCGCTGCATAGCGGGCCTTACGAGGAGAGATGCGAACATATTTTGTTACGGCTCTAGCGTATTTCATAAATTATCCCCCTGCTGCTGCTGGAGCTGCCGCTGCAGCTGATTTTTTGGGGTGCCCTTTAAAGGTTCGTGTTGGAGAAAACTCTCCGAGACGGTGTCCCACCATGTTTTCCGAAACATAAACTGTGATGAATTTCTTCCCATTATTGACATCAAACGTGTGACCGATCATATCTGGTATAATCATCGAACGTCGGGACCATGTCTTAATAACTTTTTTCGCGCCTTCTTTATTGCTCTTATCGACTTTAGCCATGAGGTGATGGTCGACGAAGGGGCCTTTTTTTAGTGATCTTCCCATGTAATTACCTACGCTCTTTTACAATCCATTTTCTGGTTTTTTTGTTGGAACGGGTCCGGAATCCTTTCGCAAATTGCGCCCAAGGAGATTGTGGATGGTTCCCTTTTGACCGCCCTTCACCACCACCATGAGGGTGATCGACAGGGTTCATCGCGACACCGCGGACTGTAGGACGGATCCCCAGCCAGCGAGAGCGTCCCGCTTTCCCGATAACGCGTAAGTTGTGCTCCGCATTAGAGACTGCGCCGAATGTAGCTCTGCTATTTTCGTGAATCATCCGAACCTCTCCAGACGGCATCCGAATCGACGCATATCCGTTGCTGCGAGCGAGAAGCTGCGCAGAGAGACCGGCTGATCTGACGAGCTGAGCGCCTCTACCAGGCTTTAACTCAATATTGTGGATCACAGATCCGAGCGGCATGAATTTTAATTTCATGCAGCATCCAATTTGAAATGGGGGCTCGTCGCTTGTCACAACAGTGGCTCCCACTTTGATCCCTTGAGGAGCGATGATGTACCGTTTTTCTCCGTCTTTATAGTAGAGAAGGGCAATCAGCGCCGATCTGTTTGGATCGTATTCCACAGCCGCAACAGTGGCTGGGATATTTTCTTTATCGCGCTTGAAGTCGATCACACGGAACATCTGTTTATGCCCGCCACCTTTGTGCCGGCAAGTGATGTGTCCGCTGTGGTTACGTCCGTTGGTACGGCGCTTCGCCTCGAGCAGCGATTTAGGCGCTGGCTTTTCTCCAGGAGATAGCTCTAAATGGATCGGGAGAACTAATTTTCTCTGTCCAGGAGTTGTAGGTCTAAAACTTTTTGGCATATTACACCTGCGTCTCTATCGTGTCGCCGGGACGGAATGTCACGACCGCTTTTTTATATCCAGCCGTTTTCCCGGTAAAACCTCTCACACGGCGCTGTTTAGAGCCCACAGTGATTGTGTTTACTTTCACGACTTTTACTTTTTTATCTTTGTAGATCTCTTCTACTGCGCTGGCAATTTGCGTTTTATTTGCCTTTGGATCGACATCAAAAACGGCTTTTGGATTTTGGCAGCGGCTCACCGAACGGTTGCTCTTCGCATTCACTAAATTTTCGAGAACACGCCCTTTTTCAGTGACCCGTCGGCACTTAATGACTTGGTATGGATTCATGATGCACCTAAAATCGAAAGGAATTCATCTAGCGCAGAATCGAGAACGACGAGTGTATGGCTCTTTGCCAGTTCGTATCCGTTGATTTGCGAAAGCCATGCGTATTCTTTTTTTGGAATGTTGCGAAGGCTCTTAATGAGATTGATGTGCGGGTTGCCCATCTCTTCTTTGCTGCTATCGCACAAAACCAGAACACGCTTTTCAGCTGCCGGGATTTTGCCGAAGAACTCAGCCATTGTCTTTGTTTTTGGGTGCTTCAAGTCCCCTTTTTGAAGAACATGCACAAGACCGCCTTTGATTTTCTCAGCGATTAAGGTCTTGATGGCAGCTCTCCGCTCTTTTTTATTGATCCGGACATGGATATCGAATTTCGGTCTAGGACCAAAAACAATTCCCCCGCCTTTATATTGAGGCGCAGCTAAGTCCCCTTGGCGTGAACGGCCTTGACCTTTTTGAGGGTGGGGCTTCCTGCCAGTGCGGTTGATCTCTTTACGGACCTTTGTGCTCGCAGACCATTGGCGAGCGTTGTTGCGCAAAGCGACAATGTAATCTTTAATTGATTGAGGGTGAGCCGCTCCTTCAAGGAGAGCATCATCGACTTGAACTGTGCCGACTTCTTTCCCGTGCAAATCGTATTTCTTGAGTGTTGCCATGAGCCTTACCCTTTCTTCTTCGCTTTTCTGATATAAACAATCCCGCTGGGCGCTCCTGGAACAGCTCCTTCGACAAGGAGAAGATTCCCTTTCACGGCGACGACTCTGAGATTCTGGACCGTTTTCCGATCTCCACCCATACGCGATGCGCGCTTTCCGCCTGGGAAGCAACGACCTGGAGTAGATCTCATACCGGTAGATCCCATATGACGGTGGAAGCCAGAACCGTGAGCGGCTGGCCCTCCAGACATATTGAACATCTTCATAACGCCCTGAAAGCCTTTTCCTTTACTGACGCCTTCAACATCGACGAATTTTGCATCGGCAAAAATACTCGCATCGAGTTTTTGTCCAATCTCAAATTGATCAACTTCGTCGAGGCGAGACTCGAGAATAACTCGGCAAGGTTCAACGTTCACTTTAGCGAAATGGCCTTTGATCGGCTTATTTGCGCGATCCGCCTGCGATTTTGTCATGGGAACACCGCCAAGCTGAATTCCATTGTAGCCGTGCGTTTCCTTGCGCTTAATTTGTAATACCGTATTCGGTTCAGCAAGTATGACAGTGCAGACGATGACTTTTCCGTCTTGGTCGAACACTTGCGCCATCCCTTTTTTCTGGCCAATTAATGTCAGCGGCATAGGTTTTCCTTATAATATTTTTAAACATGCTGACGCGAAGAAAAGAGGTCTAACGCCTCCTCTTTGACACCGCGCTTAACCCTACTTCTCCCCGATGTTTTCCCGAGGTAGGGTGGCATGCGTGTATTTGATTCGATCGATGATACCGATCTCATTAAATATCGGTATGACAGCATAGAGAATTCGGGGAATTTTACTCAATAGGTTTCTTTGGAACCTCAATTTCATCCCCATTTTTTAGGAGCTTTCTGCTCCTGAAAAAGGATTTTTCAGCCTCATCTGTCAAAATGATTTTTGACTTGAGGTCTGAAATGCGGCTCCTCGGGGGGAGGAGCAATTCTACAGCCTCTTTCACTGCGCCAAAGACTTTAACTCTAATTTCTTTAAGCTCTTTTATATCTATATATAAAGGGGCTTCTATCACCTCGTCCAGCGAGAGGCCGCTTAAATCGGCATCTGAAATAGGCTGAGCTTTCTGTAGGACTTCTTTGACAGTTGTCCCGAGAGGAACAGTATATACGCCAGCCTTTTTTACTGCCCCCTCAATTGTGACCAAAAACTCCCCTTTTCTATCGGGAACTAGAGCAAAAGAGGTTCGATAAACTTTTACTTTAGCGATAAGGACAAAAGTGGCTAGGAGAATAGAAAAAAGGATAGCAAAGAGCCATTCGGAACGGGGCAAGGAATTTTTCATAAGGTCTATCAAGGATACCTTCTAAAAACTTTTTTGATCGGTTTTTTAGTTCTTTTGAGCCTCTTTTGGCAGGGTTAATATCAATCTTAGCATGAGCCTCATCAACAGAGAAGAAGGGGCCAAAATAATCGAGAAAATTGGTGAAAATTTATTTTAGGATGCTTTTCAAATTTTGCCCCTTTTTTTGATAAAGGGGCGATAAAAAAAGGGGGGGGAAGCCCCCTTAAAATTAAAAGACTAGGATGTTATCTGCATTACGTTCAGCGGTCGGCTTAAAGAACTGAACCTCTTTGCACTCTCTGGTCGCCATAAAGAAATGGGAAGCGAGAGCCGCAGTTGTAGAGATACATCCAGCAGCAACAAGCGTCGCAGGGCTCAAAGCAATAGAGAGCATCGCGAAAACAGCTGTTACTACGCTAATGATCCCTTTAGTCATGGATAAAAGGGTGCCTGTCATCTTGTCTGAGAATCGTTGGCGAAGGGACTTGTGAATTTGCCCTGCATCTTCTGGGATGCTATCTCTATATTTTTTTGCCAAAATCAGATCTTGCCCATTTTTCGCAAGGTCGGCTACGTTGGTAACGAGATCTGGAACGCGAGCCAACTCTTTTGCAGTTGTTGCAGTCGGTTTGCTTGCGAATAGAGCCACTGCATACAACCAAGCGGCAGCCGCTTCAGTCACATCTCGGACGTTTTGCAATAGAACCCGCTTCTCTTTTCCATCTTCTTCTACGACACGCCCCTCATCTTTGGCTCCGACTACAAGGGCCGTCCAAGCATTTTTAGTGAGCTCAGGCAACCGGCGGAGGCCCAACATGCCAGCTGTAAGGCCCGCTTTTGAAGAAACGTCATCAAATAGAGCTACGTTTTGACTCTCCAATTCCTTAGAAACTAGAGACCCCAGTTTGGCATACTCATCCATAGACTTAAAAAACCGGTAATCAGAACCTGGAGTTTTGATCCATTCAATTACTTGATCTAATGCAGATTTGCCTTTAAGGGGGTTTGGAATTACGCCGAATTGGATGTCGCCAATAGTGGCCGATTGTATAGCTGTCATGATCATCTCCTAGTTTTAAAAGGGATGAAATCATAGGATCATACAAAATTATTGTAAAGAGATGTTATACCCTCCGTAATTCAAAAATCGGTTTTTAGGCGAGATTGAAAGCGCCTTAAAACCGATTTTTGAATTACGGAGGGTATAAACAAAAAAAAAGCTCTCTTAAGAGAGAGCTTTTGTAAAAAGCTTTTGAGGGTCAAATTCTGTTTATATAGAAACGATCTGAATGGAGCGATTAAAGCTAATCACCTTATACTCCCCTTCCTCTTTATAGAGGTCTCTGCGGATAGCCAGGAAGACCGCTGCAAGTGAAAGCGCGCTGATCGCAAGAGCTGAGAGAAGGGTGATTCCCATATATACAAAGGCTGCAGCCAATAGAGCTAATGTTACAGAGACAACCGCCTTAGCTATTCTGAGCCAGTAGTAGTTTTTTGTATGGGTGAAAACTTTTTTCACTTCTCCAGTTGCCGAAGCCTCTAGAGTAGATGCCTGCCGATAATCGACAGCAGAGAGGGTTAAATCGGCCGTTTCGCTACTCAAGCTAGAGACACGGGAAACTTCTTTTAAAGCGAGATTCCCAGTGAAAAACATCGTTGCATTTGCCCAAGCTGAGATCGCATCTCCTGCATCTTTAAAAAGGAGTCCGATTTTTCTTCCAGTCGTCATCCCGTTATCTTGGGTGAAATGAGAGACAGCTTTATAGGCCCCTTCTGTCGCAGCCGGAAGACGCCCTAGCGATAATAGAGCCATTGTTCCACCCGCCGCATTATCGAGCTCTTTCGTTACAGAAGATTCAGGGTAACCCATTTCATTCCGAATTTTCAAAACGCCTTTCAAAATTTGGGCGCACCGAAAAAATCCAGTCGTCTCATTTGTATATTCAAGAAACTGCCTTACCGAACTTTGCCCCGCCGCCTCATTCTGATTTTTTTGAAGCCAGTTTGCGATACTAATTGGATTTTCATTTTGAATTGTTACCGTCATCCTTCACCTCTTAAATTACAAATATAATAAGAAACAAAGTAATTAAATAAAACACAAAAAAATATTCATTAATTTCAACACACAGGGGTAACTGCAAAGTAAATTTGAAATAAAAATAAAAGCAATAAGAACAAGAGCGGCCTGAAACTTCGAATTTTGACCACGCCTAACTGCTAGAATTGACGATCACAAACTGGTCCATATTTCTAATATTAAACAGTTTACGATCGTCGATTCTAGCGAGTTTTGCGTGGGTCAAAATCCAAGTTTCAGGCCGTTCGTAGTATAAATTGAGAGGGAACTAAGAAACTGTAGAACCTATAAAGGAAATGTTTTTTTGACCCCTGAGCCAGTCAGCTGCCTTCATCCCCTTTTTCCCTTCTGGCTGCACTTCGAGAAGCTCGATCGCCCCTTCTCCACAGGCAATAACCCCTTCAGAAGAGAGAAGTTGGCCGGCCGCCCCTTGATTTGAAACGGGTCGAGAACGGAGGATTTTCAATCTTTTTTTATCTCCAGACGAATAGATCCAGCACCAGGCACCAGGTTTTGGGGAAAAAGCCCGGATCGTATTGTGAATTTTTGAGGCGGGATGATTCCAATGGATCTCCCCCTCTTCCAATTCAATTTTTGAGGCGTAGGTGGCGAGGTTGTGATTTTGCGGGGTAGCCGCAGGGACTCCTTTCCCATATTGATGGATCACCTGCAAAAGGAGGGGGTTGGCAAGCTCAATGAGTTTTGCTTCCAGCTCTGAAAAAGTCATCTCTAAAGGGATCGCTGTTTTTGAAGTGGCAATCACATCGCCCGCATCGAGTTGGCGAACCATTTTTTGAATGGCAATCCCGGTCTCTTTCTCTCCATCCATTAAACAGCGCTGAATCGGGGCAGCTCCTCGATACTTAG
>CAYWDE010000060.1:0-9329 GCA_964456885.1 uncultured bacterium
TGAGCCTGGAAACCGCTCTTTCAGGTGTTTCCCAGCTTCGTAATCGCGTCTTAGGAAGGGTTTTTAGAGAACTTCGTCTCATAGAGCAATGAGGATCAGGATTAGCGCGGATGCGAGATGTTTGCATTGCATCTGGAGGTTCTTCACCTAAATTTGAAGAACTCGACCTCTTTTTTAGAGTTACTCTCTATCCGATAGCAGTCCAATCCAAACCAAAGCAGCCGTGGCAAGAATCTCTGATTTCTTATCTGCGGCAACACAACCGTATTTCGGTCATTGAAGCAACAAAACTTTGGAGTGTTAGTGACAGAACAGCTAGCACTCGGCTTAAGTCTCTTTGTAAAGAGGAGTTGTTAGTCGAGCTCTCCAAAGGTCCTTTCGATCCTTTAAAAGTCTTTATTTTACCTAAGACTGAACCCTAAAAATCAACCCCGAAGTTTTTGGCTTCGGGGTTCTTCGGGGTTGCTCTTTGGATTCGAACGATTCGAGCGCAGGCAAAACTCTTTAAAATGTCCACTGGATGACCGCTAAACTCCTAAAAACAGCAGCAGGCCGCTTAAAACGGAAATAGATTGATGTCGCTCAAGTCGCTAATATATCTACTGTTAGTTAATGTAATTGATTGCCAATTGGAGGCACTCCACCGACTCATAACTCGTCGGTTCCGTTTAGTGCACTACGATTAATTGATTCCGGATCAGGAATTGGCCATTGAATTGCATCGGGATGCCGGTTTCTTCAAAAAGGAGATCTTCTGTAGTGCTTTCTACGATATGCATGTGTAGGTGAGGTTCTGAAGTATTGCCAGAGTTGCCGACTTTGGCAAGCGGTTGTCCTCTTGTGACTACATCACCCTCTTTGACTAGAAAGGTATTTGCCATGAGGTGGGCTAAGACCACAATCTGATTGGAATCTCCTATTTGAATCCCTAGATAATTTCCAGCAGGGTGATCTAGATCTGCGATAGCGGGAGGGAGGTCCTGATGGTCATTCACTAGGCGTATGATCTGCCCATCGCACGGACTATGTACTGTTGTTCCAAAAATGTTGTAGTTGTTTAGATGAGAGGTGAAGAGGGAATTGCATCTGAATCCAAGAGGATTGAGCTTAAGTATGTCAATTGCGTACTTTTGCGCGGTTACTTCGTAGTGATGGTTGAGGAGGAGATTATTGCCTCCCTGTAGGATGTAATAAGTTCCATCTTTCAAGGGGAAATCTAGCTCAACGGCTTTAGGGAGTTGGGTAGAGCCTGTGTAAGAGGAGTAGAGAGCTATTGTTTGTGTTATAGAGATGAGGCCAACAAAAAAGAGAGAGCAACTGTTTCGAAAATTGAACCAACCTGGCAAGAGACGGCGTTTGGTTTGTCTATACGATTTGAAAATTACTATTACGAATGCAGTGAGTAAAAGATAGCGCCAGTAATATCCGGTAAAAACTATGGCCCAAGCGCCGATTCGATACATGTACAGGAGATAAACGGTGGTAAAACTGGCCAATAAAGCCCAAGAGAAGAGGTCTTCGGAACGGTTTTTCCAGAGTTTCGTTAGCAGGTATACGGGAGCCAAACAGTAAGTCACGAGCATAAGAAGAGAAAACCAGGAGAATGTCATTTTATGCCTGTATTTAAAGATGTTTTCCCGAATGAGGGGTTTATTACTAGCAAAACTCGATTCTCGTGAGGAACTGAAGAGTCATCACCAAATTTTATTATTCCTGTAGATAAATTATATAAAGGCGTGTGTTTTATAGTTTCTCAATTTTACAAAATTATTTTTAAATTTTAACACATGTATTTATTTATGCGGGTTACTACATAAAATATGTAAAATTATATTATTGATGATTTGTAAAATAAAATGAGAGTTGTGTTTGAAAAATTGTTTGTGCGTCACCAATTAGTCTATTTTAATAATATTAGGCGGAATTTTTCGACCAATTAGGATGTTCTTGTAGAAACATTCCTCTCTATGAGGATCGTAATAAAAAATAGGCACATCATTGTGCTGAACATCAAGGCTAAACTGCTCTTGTATAAAAGGGATGCTTTCTTCAATGAACTCTAAGTTATGCTGGGGAAGGTCATTCTCCAGCTGCCGTAGAAATTGGCGGGTTCCTCTTTCTAAAGGCATCCTAATAAATTGGCTTAGTGCTCCTGTATTAACAGCAACAATTCGGTGACGAAAGCTAGAAAGCAGGTTTCTAGCCATCCGGATTTGTTGAGGTATTTCAGGAAGCTGCGGTTTTAAGTGGCTGAATCTTTCTAGAAACAGCTCGTAAAAATCAGAATCTTCAAGAGGCTCATTATTTTGTAATGCAAGCTCATCAGCGAGCTCTTTTGTAAACCAGATACGATTATAAGTGTTCTCATGGAAGACCCATGCCGCTTGAAAATCTTTAGTGGCTAATAAAGATTCTCCTGGTATCGGCCCCAGTACGACTTCCGTGTCGATAAGATAGGGGTGTTTATTTTGAGTAACCACATTTTCCGAGTGAAGATCACTGCCACGTAACTGTCGGATAATACTGTCCATTTGGATAAATATTTGAAGATACTGCTCCACTTGCTGTACAGTTTCAAATGTATTTTCGTTTTGCAAATTCTCCAAATATTGTGCGTATCCGTAAGACCCTTTACTAATGATCGCATAGGTTGGGAGGCGGGCATGAGCAAACAGGCTATATTTTTGGATTGAACAAATAACCGACTCCGTTTTTAAAGATCTAGGCTTATATACAATTCTATTTCCCCCTACAAATGTGATCAATAAAGGCGTTTTCCCAGAATTATGAGTTTCTTGGCCTAAAACCTCTATTTTCTCAATCTGCTCATTTTCATTAAGATGAAACGCAGACCTGAAATCTTCGTCATTTGCTAGATCTTGTTGAATATGGGCAACAGCTTCATGGATATAATTAATAGCGTCTAGCTTCACCTGCTCAATAATTTGTCTTTTTTGGGCTAAAGGTTGTCTGTGGTCGTCTAGTATGAGTTTAATCTTCTCTGTTAAGTGCTTTCTGTCGAATGCTATATTCAATAATTGAAAGTCCACCTCTTCTGCTTCTTCTTTCGCTCTTATCCTCACTTGATTACCTGATACCGCTCGATAGTATTGATTTCCGCTTTCTTGAGCTCGAAATCCCTCTTCGCCTAAGGGGAGGTGTATCATCGGGATAGAGAGGTAATTTAAAATTGTTGAGGCTTGATTATAGTCGGGAGAAAAGCAAACAACCGATTGCCCCCCTGTAAATCTCAATACAAAAGCAAGTTCGTTGCCTTCTTCTTGAAAGGCTAAGTTAATCTCCTCAATCCTTGCATTCTGTGGCAATGCGAAGTGCTGTCTAAATTGAACAGTCAAAGATTCTTTTTGGATAATGTTTAAAAAAGTTTGAACACTTTTAATATATCGAACTAAAAAATCTTTAACAGGTATTCCTTGCGGGAGACCAATTAAAAGATGCTCAATTTTTTGTGCTAAAAATTGACGATTGCTCTGTTTATTGCCTACATTTTGAGTAAAGATACGTTGCCACTGATTTTGCAGTGTAGCCTGAATAATATTTCCCCTCTCTCTGGGATCCTCAATATTATTGCATTCATCAACCAACTCATTTAGAGACCGCTTTAATTTACATGAGCCAAAACAACAAAAAATTGAATTCAAGGATTTTTCTCTTTTTATACTAATATATCATAGCGGAGATATTTCTGAAGCAATGTTGTTGTTATGCTTTAATTTTTTTAATTAAATATTTTAGTTATTATGATAGGTTTTTTATAGCGCAGTGAAAATGCTTCTTAGAGGCTGTTTTTAACGGGAGAAAGAGCGGATTTTATTTCAAAAAAACAGAAATATATGAGATGCTGTTTAAGCAAAAAAGGCAAAATATGATTCTTCATATTCCAACGTCAGACAAACTAAAGTATGTTGTTGACTATACAATTAAGACAGCAATTAAAGAAGAGCTCCAAAGCCTAGATCCTAAGGCGAAAGCTACGGACCGCGAATATTTAATAACTGATATATGCTCTCGAGTTATACAAAAATTAAACACGGCTTTAATTGAAAATGGGGTTGCATATAATGAAAAATTTCCCGCATCTTACTATAATTCAAAAGTCTATGACAAAGTGGAAAAAGCTCTTCAAGTCTTAGATATAAAGCCACCTTTAGTAAGTAATCTCCCTCAAATTGGATCTTCTTCCGTAGCAGAGCAAGCTTAGATTCTCCCTTTTCTTAAAGCCAAAGAATCTAGCTATTTCAGCAATAGGATTTTCGATGCTTTTTTCTGTTATTGCCTCTAAAAAACCAGATTCTTAGTCCAAAAAAGCCCTCTTGCATTGAGTGGCCTTCATAGATCATTTCTTGAATTACTTACTGTTTTTCCAGGTATAGGAGGCGATTCCGAAGCATAGAATGGCGGTGATGGGGAGGAGTTTGGTCCAGTCGATCGGCTTGTCTAGGAGCGAGGCTGAGATAAAGTGGGCGGTGAAGGCGGAGATGATCGTTAGAGAGATCATGAAGAGGGTGTTTTTGATTTTTTTGGGGAGTTTCATGGCTCTTGGAGGGATTGGGTGAGGGCGAGCGATTTTTCGAGGGTGTATTTTTGCTGGACTTTAGCGAACTTTTGGGTGGCTGCTTCGAGGAGATCGATGTTGAGGACGTCGGAGAGGCGGAGGAGGTAGAGGAGGATGTCTCCCATTTCGTCGCGGATGTTTTGGAGGCGTTCGGGATTTGGGGTGAGGGATTGGGTGGGGGTGAGCCACATGAAGAGCTCAAGGAGCTCAGAGGCTTCGACAGAGAGCGCAGCAGCGAGATTTTTCGGGTTATGAAAAGTTTCCCAGTTGCGCTCTTTGACGAATTGCCGGTATTGGTCGATCAGTTCTTGCATGAGTGGATTTCTTCAGGCTTGAAGAAATAGGAGATCTCTTTCGCAGCGTTGGCTGGAGAGTCTGATCCGTGAACCGCGTTTTGCTGAACAGATGTTCCAAAATCGGCCCGGATCGTTCCAGGGGAGGCTTTGGCGGGGTCTGTTGCGCCCATCACTTTCCGATTGATGGCGACTGCGTCTTCCCCTTCGAGCACCTGCACGAGGACGGGGCCCGATGTCATGAAGTTGACGAGGTCTTTGTAAAAGGGGCGGTCCTTATGGACTTCGTAAAACGTTTTCGCCTGTTCGGGAGTGAGTTGGATGAGTTTTGCTGCGACGATATGGAGGCCTGCCGATTCGAGGTAGGCTTCAATGTCGCCGATGTGGTGTTGTTCCACTGCGTCGGGTTTGATAATGGAGAGTGTCTGCTCTGCACAGAGTGTAGAGGCAGCGAAGAGAAAGAATTTCAACATTAGGACCTTGGGCAGATTTCGTTAGGTTTGAAGAAGAAAGAAATCTCTGTTTTGGCGTTCGCGAGAGAGTCGGAGCCATGGACAGCGTTCCGGTCGATCGATGTGGCAAAGTCTGCGCGGATCGTTCCAGGAGCGGCTTTAGATGGGTCGGTGGCGCCCATGATTTGGCGGTTGCGGGAGACTGCGTTTTCCCCTTCGAGAACCATCACAAGTACTGGACCAGAAATCATGAAATCGACAAGCTCTTGGAAGAAAGGGCGGTCTTTGTGGATCGCGTAGAATTGTTTCGCTTGGTCGGCTGTGAGGTGGACCATTTTTGCAGCTGTAACGCTGAGTCCGTCTCGCTCAAAATATTCGATGATGTTGCCGATCATATTTTGTCCAACAGCATCGGGCTTGATGATCGAAAGTGTCTGTTCTAAAGTTTGTATAGTAGTTTGGGCCATTACATTCTCCATAAGGTATTTTGTAGGGACATTGTAAACCATAGGGGTAATAAATCTCACGAAGATCTATTGAAAAATAGCGAAAAAATTTAAAATAACTGCTTTTGTAAGGGGAAGTGAATGACCTACGGTGACTATCCAGATCTGTCTGGAGTAAAGAAAGTTCTTGTCGTGAAGCTGAGACAGTTAGGGGATGTGTTGTTGACAGGGGCTGTTTTTAAGGCTCTTAAGGGGCGGTTGCCTGGTGTCCAGATCGACGCCTATGTGTATAAGGAGGCTTTCCCGATGTTGGAGGGGCATCCCGATGTGGATGAGCTGGTGGGGTATGACCGGAGCTGGAAAAAGCTGGGGTTTCTGGGGCGGCTGAGGAGGGAGTGGGAGATTTGGAGGAGACTCCGGGGGGCGGGGTATGACCTGGTGATCAATTTGACGGAGGGGGATCGGGGGGCTTTTGCAGCGAGGGCGGCACGGGCGAAGATCCGGGTGGGGTTCGATCCGAAGGGGAGATGGCAAAAGGGGCTTTATACTCATGTGGTGAAACACTGCCCCGGTTTAAGGCACACAGTGGAGCGGAATTTAGACGCTTTGAGGCGGATCGGGATGTTTCCTCGGAGAGAAGAGAGGGAGCTGTTTTTGGGGGTTCCTGATGAGGCTAGGGGGAAGATCAGGGGAATGTTGGGGAACCATTATGTGGTGATCCATCCCACCTCTCGGTGGCGCTTTAAATGTTGGCCTGTCGATCAGATGAGAAAGTTGACCGAGGAGTTGATCGGGAGGGGGAAGCGGGTGGTGTTTACTTCGGGGCCCGATCTAGTGGAGCGGGAGATGGTGGGGCAGATCGTAGAGGGGCTCGATGTGGTCAATTTGAGCGGACAGATCTCTTTGAAGGAGCTGGCTGCTGTGATCGAGGGGAGTGAATTATTGGTGTGTGTCGATAGTGTCCCGTTCCATATGGCGTCGGCGTTGAAGAAGCGGGTGGTGGCGGTTTTTGGCCCCACTTCAGAGGTGACTTGGGGGGCTTGGCGGAATCCGGAGGCGCGGGTTGTTGTGCAGAATTTCAGCTGCAGGCCGTGCTATCAAGATGGGTGTGGCGGAAGCAAGGTGAGCGACTGTTTAGCGACGTTGCCTGTCGGGATGGTGTTGAGGGCGATCGATGAGCTTGAGGTGGGAAGATCGGTGGGCGAGGCTGTCGGTATTTCTTGACGATCGCTTTGTTGTTTTGGTAGAGGTGAGGGGATGCCCCTTTCATTAAAAACAGTCGGTTTTATCCTGATCTTCCTCACGGCTGTTTTGTGGGGGCCGAACTTCTTATTTATTAAAGTAGCAGTCGTTGAGATCCCTCCTGTGAGTCTCGTTTTTCTCCGGGTCGCTATTGGTGCTATTGTCCTTTTTCTCGTCTCTCTTTTCCAAAAAATCAACCTTTGGCACTACAGACATTTTTGGAAGAACTTCTTTGTGATGGGACTGTTCATGAATGTGATCCCGTTCATTTTGATCAGTTGGGGGGAGATCTATATCTCAAGCGCTCTTGCGGGTATTCTTAATAGTTTATCGGTTGTTTTTACTGCTGTTCTTGCCCACTATTTTGGCCCTGATGATCCGTTGACAAGAGGGAGGATAGGGGGGATTTCATCGGCTATGGTCGGTTTAGTGATCATCTATTTCCCGATGCTTTTAAGTGAACCGATGGGAAATATTCTGGGGGCTTTGATGATCGTTATTGCCTCTTTAAGCTATGGAATTGGGGCTGTTTATGTCCGATCCCATTTGAGAAAAATCCCGAGTATGGCCGCTTTGCCAGGGCAGATGATCGCTTCCACAGCGATCCTTTTGCCTCTCTCGCTTCTTGTTGATCGCCCATTCAGCCTACCTTTCCCTTCGGCCAATGTGATTTATGCGGTGGTTTTGCTCGGGGCAATAGGAACTGGGATCAGCTTCATTTTTTACTATAAAGCGATCCAATTAGCGGGGGCTACCTACGCGACTCTATCAGTGTTTCTCCTCGCTCTCATAGCGATGTTATGTGGAGCGGTTTTTCTCGATGAAAAAATCTCCTGGAATCTCTATCTAGGGGCTCTCTTTATTCTGGCTGGACTCTTAGCTGTCAATCCCGCTTTCGATAAGTCGAAAACTAGATAAGGGGTGCAGCTTGCCAAAGAGTTGGGGTAGTCAGAGTTTTCTCAATTATTGAAGTAGGAAATGCAAATTTCACCTGAAGTTGCCATTTTGCGATGCAATTTTGCATATCCGTGGCAAATTTGCAAAAAACTGACTTAACAATTTGTTTTAGAATGGTTTGTGTCTGATCTTTTTTGCTGAATTAAGTTGGAACCGGGGTGTGGAGATCGAAGAATTGGAGATTACGCCCGGGCCCGTTTCTGCTTTCTCTTAGCATGAATAGACACTTCAAGGCCAAAAGCATCTAAAATCGCGAGTACGTTGAAAAAGCGTGGATTGCCCTTAAGAGAAAGTGTTCGATACAGGTTTTCTCTATTTAATTCAGATTCTTCAGCTAGTTGACTCATGCCGCCTTGTGCTTCAGCAATATCTCGTAATGCTAAAAGGAAAGAATGAGAATCATCATCTTGCAGCGCTGCATTCAAATAGGCGGCAGCTTCTTCCGCCTGTGTTAGCTGCTTAAGTAGGTGTTTTTTATAATTTCTTATTTTTACCATGTCTTCCTCCCTTCATAGAGTCTTTGTAAAGCTGCCATAGCTCTTTGGCTTTTTCTATATCCCGCTCCTGCGAACTTTTATCTCCGCCGCATAATATTATGATCAAGGTATCTTTTTCTTTCCCAAAATACACTCTATATCCAGAACCTAAGTGAATTCTAAATTCATAAAGCCCAGAGATTCCTTTTAGGGTTTTGCAATCTCCAAAGTTCCCAAGTCTAAGTCGGTTGATTCGAACTCTGATCGTAGCCCTTATGACTTTGTCTAATTTCTTTTCCCATTCAATGTAAGGGCATTTCCCTTTTTCAAGCTCAAGAAACCCAACTTCGATATTCATATATTTTTGTATTGTAGTTTATAAGCTACAATACGGTCAAGTTGTGATCGTTCCGTGGGGGGGGCTGAGGGCGATCGATAAGGTGGAAGTTTTTTCTGCTTATTTGGATTCGAGGAAGGCCATTAAGGTCTTGTAGAGATCGAGCAATTCTTCTGGCGTTAGAGCAGGCTCGTATTTTAGGGTGAAACGGTCGGTCGAAAAGGTGCACTCTTTCGCCTTCTTGAAGGAAATTTTTTCTAAAATTTCCGGGGGAATAGTTTTTATCTTCTTTTTCCGATCAGGATCGTTCCCAGCCTCCTGCTTCTTGTGTTGGGGGTCTGAGGGGAATTCGAGTGAATCATGTATGTTAGAATACTCGAATTCGGTTGTCCTTTCGTTATAATTAATCCTTATCGTCATACAAATAATTATATCACAATAATGGTTTAAAATAAATGGTTTAAGGGTGTGGTTTATGTGGTTGGTTTAGAGTGGTTTACAGGCGGAAGTCTTCGCCGAGGTAGGTGCGGCGGGCCTGGGGATCGTTGAT
>CAYWDE010000061.1:0-757 GCA_964456885.1 uncultured bacterium
GATATGGCTTCCCTTTCTTATACCGAGTCGATTAACAATCTTCGATCTGATTACAGAGCAGAGAATGTTCAATATAGAAAAAAAAAGCTAGCTATAAGGAGCTCGGAGACTTTCCATCATGAAGGAGTTTTAGGTTCGAGAAAAAAAGTCTCCATTTTTTCCAAACAATCAATTATTTTCGATGCTCCTGCAGCCATTGCAGCTCCATGTTTAGAAATCGCAGCAAAAAATGCGATCTATATAGGACTACCTGGGAAAGAGGCAAGTTCTTGTTCTGTTCGCATTTATGCGCCTAAAGAGCTTTGTCTTGTAGCAGAACATGTATCTATCGGCGCTATCAAAATTTTAAAGAATCCAGAATTAGGATGCGTTATGTGCAAAAAACTCACGTTACAAAAATCGAAAGAAGAAGAGACCGACATTTTCGAAATGATCCAAAGTTGGCTTGTAGAAAATCAAAATACAGAAGTGGAAATTTTCTCATGAAACTCATCCCCCTTTTTCTTGCAGCGCTCCTCTCTTTAGAAGCTTTCAATGAGCATATCCCCAAACTCACCTTAAGTGCGTCGGCAACTATTTTTAAACCTTCCGATGAATTGCAGATGAAAATTGGGGTGGTCACTTTAGGAAAAACTGCTGAAGAATCTTTTCGTATAGTATTTGCAGAGATAAAGAAAAGATTGGAATATGAATTAAAAAGCAACAAGGATGATTATAGTTATTTAAGGGAGATAGAGCGTCGTGTAGGGAAAGAGTG
>CAYWDE010000061.1:767-3583 GCA_964456885.1 uncultured bacterium
GAAATGTGATTTCCAATCTCAGATTTGTTCAACTCACTCAAGAAGATTATGAGACGAGCCATTTCTCCATCAATCCAACCTATACCCCCTATCCAAAAAATCCTCCCGAAGATTGGAAGCCGAGCATCAACGGATATGAGGTGACTAACACCATTCTCATTCATACTCCAAAACTCGACGTGGCAGGGAGAATCATCGATCTGGCGAATCAAGCGGGGGCAAATAGCATTACAGATATCCGCTTTAGTTTGCGCAACTCAAGAGACTATTGGACAGAAGCGTTGGCCGCAGCCGGATCCAACGCGGTGAAAGATGCCCAAGCGATCGCAGAGGCGACTGGCGTGAGATTGGGACGGGTCCTATCGGTCACACTCAATCACACCCAAGTGAACTCTCCCCAAATGAGTCTTACCTGTATGGCGAAAAGGGAATTGAGCCCCCCGATTGAAGCGGGAGAGGTGTCGATCACAGCGAATGTGACCCTCATCTATGAAATCCAATAATTATTCACTCACTGGGGGCAAAACAAATAAAGACTGAAGATCATTCAGATTGTTGGCAGAAGGGCGCACCTCGATCTCGTAGGCGTATCCCCCCTCTTTTAATGGATCGATTTTAGCCACGGTGCCCACCTGAAGACCAGGGGGAAATACCCCGTCAAGTCCAGAAGTGACAAGAAGATCCCCCTCTTTTAAGATCGGAACTCCCGCTTCGCCCCTCAACTCTCGAGCAGGCCCCTCCTCATCGGGATAATCAAAATTGAACCCAATACCGCGCAATAGGGGCGAACGGGAACGCCAAAAAGGGGCGCTGCTCCCGTGAACTTCCCCTTTAGCTAAGTAGCCATCTTCCCAAGGAGCTCCGCAGCTTTTTTTCAATTTATTCAATTGGGCCATAAAATTCTCTTTTTCAACGGTTGAGGAGAATAGGGTGTCCCTTTTCTCTAACTGCTTGCTCAACGCATCGAGCTGATGGGAAAGCTCCCTATTTTGGAGCCCCCCTCTATTTACCCGGACAGCAGGAGAGAGACCTGAATCGGTAATCAAACGGAAACGGGACTGTTTTTCCCCCACATATTCGACCACTCCAACTAATGCTCCATCGGAAAGGACGGGACTATTTTTTGCGATCACCCTTTTCCCTAAGATCCGGTTATTTTCTTCCCCTATATTGATCCAGAGGCTGCTGCTCCAAGAACTCGGAGCCCGGTAGGTCACTTGAGCCGGCAGCGAAGAGAGGTGTCCCGCTAAAAGTTGCGCTAAATGGGCCGCTCTCCGTTGAGAAAAATCTTTCGTCCCCTTTAAAAACTCTAACTGCTCGCCAACTCTCTGATCGAAAAGGACCCACTCATACACATGCTCAATTTGCGCCCTCAATGTCTGATTCTCTAAGCGGAGACGCGAAATCTCATCGGAGCTATTTTCAAATGATCTTTTCCCAAAAGGAGATACTGCAATAGCACGGAGATGATCTGAGATCCCTTTGGGGAGATTGATCCAGCAAAAAAGGAAAAGGCTTAATCCTAAAAAAGGGTATTTTATTGTTCTACGCATGGCTCACTGCAATCAAACTATTCACCACATAATCTATATTTTTTGTCGTCAATCCAGCGACACTGATCCTCCCATTATCGGTTATATAGATCGCATACTGCTGGGAGAGGCGCTCCACTTGGGACTTATTTAAGTCGATAAAAGAGAACATCCCCTTATGCGTTTTGAGATACTCAAAATCGAGCTTCTTAGTTTTAGAGATCAACCGTTGAATCAACGCCTCCCGCATCAAGTTCAACCGGTGCCGAATCTCTTCTAAATCTTTTGTCCAAATCTTATGCAACTCTCGATCTTTCAACACTTCGACGACGATCTTTGCTCCGTGTGCAGGGGGATTTGAGTAAATGGCCCGGATCAATTGCTTCACCTGACTTCCCACTTTCAAAGCCGCTGTTTTGTTTTCACAAACGACAAAAAGGGCCCCCACCCTTTGGCAATACATGCTAAAATTTTTTGAGCAGGAGTAGCCAATCGCCATCTCATGCCCATCTGCGAGAAACAGGCGGACCGATTCAACATCTTTTTCCAGTCCCTCTCCAAGCCCCTGATAAGCGCAATCAAAGAAGGGGAAAAGGCGTTTCTCCTTCACAATTTGAGAAAGGCTCTTCCACTGTTCAACCGTTGGATCACACCCGGTCGGATTGTGGCAGCACGCGTGGAAGAGGACAACCGATTTTTGAGGAAGTTTAGAGAGAAAATCGACCACCGCTTCAAAATCGAAGATTTTTTTCTCTCGATTATAGTAAGGATAACTCTCCACTTTGAACCCAGCCTGCTCAAAGATCGAGCGGTGGTTTGGCCAGGTTGGATTTGGGATATAACAGTTTTTAGAAACCTCTTGAGCCAAAAATTCGGCTCCTACCCTTAAAGCTCCCGTCCCCCCTGGCGTATGAGCCCCATAAATCCTTTCCGACCCTTTTTCCCAAGCTCCCGTTCCAAAAAGGAGAGGCCCAAGCCCCTCGATCAGCTCCTTCAACCCATCGATCGGAAGATAGTCGGCAACCAGTTCTTGACGGACAACTGCGTCTCTTCCCCTCTTTACAGAACTCAATAGTTCCGCTCGGAGCCGGTCATCTTTATAGATTCCGACAGTTAAGTTGATTTTTTCTTTCCGAGGATCGGCAT
Source organism: uncultured bacterium (assembly GCA_964456885.1). GTDB lineage: Bacteria > Chlamydiota > Chlamydiia > Chlamydiales > SM23-39 > REEB52. The sequence continues at coordinate 3,446 of CAYWDE010000061.1, forward strand.
TGAAAGCAGCTAAAAGGCCAAAAATCGCGTCTGCTTGCGCTTCCCCCACTGCATCGAAAAACATGAGATTCCCTTTTCGCCTCATTCTACTCCTTGAAGCAAAATAGGGAAACAGCCTAAAATTTACCCCATCCCGAT
>CAYWDE010000061.1:3593-9298 GCA_964456885.1 uncultured bacterium
AAAATGGGATCGGGGGGAGCTTCACTCACATCATGAAAAAACATTTTACCACCGCTTTTGGAGTCATAGTACTACTTGAACCAAAATAGGGAAAACACCTAAAATCTCAGACCTCCCAATCATCAGATGGGGCGTTAGCTCAGTTGGTAGAGCGCAACAATGGCATTGTTGAGGTCAGCGGTTCGATCCCGCTACGCTCCAATTTCTTAATTACACCATCCTTATCATTCATTGTTTTTTAATCAAAACAGCCTTAAAATTAATTGCAAAAATAAATTATGAGAGTAAAACATGGCTTCTTCTGCTAATCCCATTAAACTACAAAAAATATGTGGACAATGTGCGATTCCTGAAACCGAAGCTAAAATAGGGAAATTACTAACCTGCGGCAGATGCCGGTCAGTTTATTACTGCAGTAGAGAGTGTCAAACTGCAGCTTGGCCAATGCATAAAAAAATATGCTCAGAGCTAAGTGCCAATCATGCAGCGCTTAATGGAGTAAAAGAGGTAGCTCCAGAACTGAAAGGTAGGGTACAAGCACTCAAGAAACACCCATCGATTCACGCCTTAGCCGCCTCACAAGCAGCCGAACCTTCTCCTGAGAAGAAGGAATCGTTAGCAACCGTTATCGGGGCAGTTCTCCGTCAGAGCCCAAGTCTTACTGTAGAGGACCCCCATTTAAAAGCTCGCCTAGCTGCGGGGAGCCATGCTTACAACACGAATAACCGAGAAGAGCTAGCAAAAAATACAATTTCCTTAAGATTGGAAATGCTAGAGAAAGCTGAGAGATTAATGAGCCAGATTCCTTCAGGCGAGATGGGAAATGAAAAAAAAGAGCTGATTGAGATGCGACACCGTTTAGAAAAAAATGAGGCTAAAGATAACACTTCAGAAGTGCTTCAAGCCGATTTTGCCCAGCTCAATCGGATAGCAGTCGAATTGATGAGTCGCGCCCTACAGAGAAGTAACAACCATTAATTATTCTTCTCAACAAGAACTAGAGATCCAACTGAAAGCCTCGAGAGGCTTATTGATCTTTAATTAAGATCAAAACAAAATCTATTACCTAAAAAAACACGAGAGTAAAAAAATGGCTTCTATTAATCCCATTAGCACTCAAAAAATATGTGGGCAGTGCGCAAAACCTAAACCCGAAATTCAAATGGGAAAATGGGGTAGCTGCGGCAAATGCCGCTCAGTTTATTACTGTAGCAGAGAGTGTCAAACTGCAGCTTGGCCACTGCATAAAAAAATATGCTCAAAAATATCCACAACAAAGATTATTACAGAGACTCTTCATGAAAAAGTAGAGAGAGCTGTACAGGATCCTCACTTAAAAGGTTCTCTAGAAAAAAAGATCAATGAATCCGCTCAGAGACACCTAGCAGAAAAAGATGTAACTTTACCTACTATAGCACTCCTAGAAAAACTAGAGAGGTTAATTGAAAATACCCCTTCAGATGTAATGAAATCTGAAAAAGAAGAGCTCGTTGAGATGCGACGCCGGCTAGAAAAAAAGGGGGATAAAAACATCAATAAAGAAGAGGAGAGAGCCGATATGGCGCAGCTCTTCCAAATAGAAATGAAACTATTCAGTTGGATCCTACCAAAAATGGGCACCCAGTATTATTTCTGACGGCAATAAATAGAGAGGGCTACACCGCTTAAAGCGAGAATGCCGCCGATCACAAATCCGAATGGGCCCTGGCAGCTTTTACCTGAAATTGGGGCATTTTGCGGGTACCTCTCAGTTGGACTGACAGGGCTATTTGTAAGCAGTTCTGTGTTGGAGTGTCGTGAGGAGAGAATCCCCATCCCATGAGCTGCGCACAGGATGAAGGTGACTCCAAGAGAAAGGAAAATGAAACCGATTAACTGTTTTGCTCTCATTGTAAAGCAGCTTTACACCGTTCGTCATTCCCCTTCAAGGAGATCGAGGAAGGCTTGGAGTTGTTTTGCACGGGTCGGGTGGCGCATTTTACGGAGTGCTTTCGCCTCAATTTGACGAACCCGTTCACGTGTTACTTTAAACCGGACACCCACCTCTTCCAAAGTTTTTGGCTTCCCATCGAGTAGGCCAAACCGCTCGATCAGAACTGTCCGCTCCCGATCGGTCAAGGTGGAGAGGACCTCATTCATCTTATCTTTCAAAATCGCATAGCCGGTCGCTTCCGCAGGGGATTCAATTCCTGTATCCTCAAGGAAGTCTCCAAATTGGCTTTCGCCTCCATCTCCCACTTCCGCTTGGAGCGAAATCGGATGCTGGGCAATTTTGTAGATCTCTCGGACACGCTCTGGCGTGAGGCCTAATTCGTTTGCAAGTTCTTCTGGAGTTGGCTCTCTACCTGTCTCCATCATCAGCTTCTTGGCGCCGCGGAGCACTTTGTTGATCGTTTCGATCATGTGGACAGGGATACGGATTGTTCGAGCCTGATCGGCGATCGCACGGGTCACAGCTTGACGGATCCACCAAGTCGCATAGGTGGAGAATTTATATCCTCTCCGGTATTCGAATTTCTCAACGGCCTTCATCAGGCCCATGTTCCCTTCCTGAATTAAGTCGAGGAAAGAGAGGCCCCTATTCGTATATTTTTTTGCGATCGAGATCACAAGGCGGAGGTTCGATTCGACCATTTCCCGTTTCGCCTCTTGGCTCTTATCCATCCACCGTTGCAACATCCGGACATCTTTTTTGAATTCGTCCAGACTCCGGCCCGCGGCGAGTTCCCGCTTGTAGAGTTTTCTTTTGGCAGCGGCTAATTTCCCTGCTGCGAATTTGTTTTTTTCGGCGCGAGGAGTCAACTCTTGAATCTCTTTTTCAAGCTGCAAGAATCGATCATAGGCGGCTAGAATTACTTCGCCGAAATCTTCGATGATGTTGTGGCGGCAGCAGAATCTGCGCAAATAGGCTTGAGAGCGGATGCGGCACTTCTCAATATTCTCCATCAGCTGAGCGCGAACCTCTTTTTTAAGGTTCGGATCACGCGCTTCAATGAGGAGTTGCTCTAGGAGGAGATCTTCCCCTTTCATCAATTCGCAAAGTTTCGGAAGTAAATTGAGAAAATGGCCCTTATCGGGGACCTCTTTTTCTGCGATGATTTTATCGAAACGCTCTTTAACAGAGATGAGATACCCAGCAATCGAGATCGCTTCCCGGATCGAATAGCGGAAACGCATAATGATTTTTTCAATCTGGATCTGCGCTTTCTCGATCCTCTTGGAAATCTCCACCTCTTCTTCACGGGTGAGGAGAGGGACAGATCCCATCTCTGTGAGATACATCCGGACAGGGTCGTCTGAAGTCCCTTCTGAACGTTTCGGAAGCCCTTCGAGTTCTTTCGCCTCTTTTTTCCGCTCTTTTTGCCGTTCAACCTCAGACTGATTCAGTACCTGAATGTCCATGCCGCTCAAATAGATCAATACCTGATCAATTTGCTCGGGAGAGTCGAAGGTCATTGGGAGAATTTCGTTGATCTCCTCGTATGTGAGATAGCCCTGCTCTTTGGCAATAGCAACTAATTCTTCGATTTTTTGCTGGTGCTGGGGGTTGCTAAAAGAAGTCGTACCGGTGCTCATGATCTCCTAAAAAAATGGGAATAGAGAAATATTCTAAGGGAAATGAAAATATTGTGGATGGGGCGCCCTCTTTCTGTCAATATCATATAACCAATCCAATTATTTGCAATAGTTTTATGTCTCTTTACGCCGTGAATGAAGATGACCTGATCGACGCAATAGACGCGGAACCGGGGAAAATATACTGGTGTCTCGACTGCTTCGGCCCTGTAAAAAGGAGAAAGGGGAAACGCTCTTTTGCCCATTTCTACCATTTAAAAACGGCCCCCACCTGCCGTCTCCACAGCAAAACCGAAGACCACCTTCTTGCTCAACTGCAGATCCAAAAACTTTTTCCTGAAGGGGAAGTGCAACTGGAAAGACCTTTTCCAGAAATTAGCCGGATTGCAGATGCCTGTTGGGAAAAAGAGAAAATTGTTTTTGAGATCCAATGCTCTCCCATGACCGAAAAAGAGGGGGAAAGGCGCATTTCAGATTATCGATCGATCGGCTATGAGACGGTGTGGCTCCTCGATGACAAACGGTATAATAAACGGGTCGTAAGGCCTGCTGAAGAGTATCTAAGGCGCCACTGCACCTATTATCTTTCGATTAAGCAGGCCCTTTTTCCCACCTGTTACGACCAATTTGAAATTTTTTCTGAAGGGAGAAGGGTGAAAAAAGGGAAACCTCTCCTCGTCGATCTACAAAAAATAGGGATTAGACCTGCGGAAGGATTTAACGAAAACCTATGGCCTAAACAGATTCTGCAGCTCGAATCAAACCGTTATTTCTTTGGAGACCGGATCGATCGGGCTCTCCGAAACCATCACCTCACGCTGTTCCGCTGGCGCTCTCTTGAGATACAAGCGGCCCAAAATCGCTCAAAACCAAATAAATTACTTTTCTGGTTTCGGTACTATATCAGGAGACCCTACCTTTTTTTCTTAGAAAAATTAATTAAGAGTTCGAATAGAAAGTGGGGTGGATGAGAAGAGCAAGGAGCAATCTTAAAAAGCACAAGAGGAGAGCTAAGGGTAAAAGGATCCAATCGGCAAGATCTTTAGCAAAGCAGGCGATCCGATTGACAAACAGTTTTCTCGCATTCGCATAACCGCCTAAAGTCACTAACACTAACAAAGCCGTTAAGGTGACTCCTAACCCTCTAAAAAATGTTTTTGATAATTTTCCTATTAAAGCTAGGGGGAAAATGGCGCACCGTTTCAAAAAATCTTTAAGACAGACAAGACGGGCTTCTAATGTGTTATCAGGTTGAACCCCGACAGAAACTTCAAAAAACTCACTTGAATGGGCGCTATACATAAAAATCCAAATTAGTTGTTGAAAACCATTATACACCAAATAAACATATACAAAAACTTAAGAAATTATATTGCAGAAAGACTTCTATTTAATCTAAAAAAGTAAATAATTACTCCATAACAGATCACCGTTTTGATTAATAACTCCGTTGGGAAGCTCTTTTCTAAAGCGGAAATACTTAACTTCTTCGGGTTGTACCAAACGGCCCAATTCTCTTTCGCCCTCTTTTTTAATGCGGAGAGGGCCGCATTCTCATTTAAGTAATAGGGGGGATTCAGCAAAAACGTTCCAGATAAACTCTTTTTTTGAACTTCAAAGGTGTAGTCCGCTTTTAAGCCATACTTCCCCTTAATCTCAACGATTTCCCATTGGGTGATCTGAGCCTTAACTTTTTTTTGAAGGGAAAAATAGGAGGTGCTTTCTATCCCTAACTGAATAGAAAAATGGAGGGCAATAGCACATACCCCAAAGAAAAAAAGGAGGCGACTCTTCATTCCAACTTTACGAATTTTAAGATAGGGATTATAGTGATAGCATTTAAATATCGCAAATCGAGGAAACATGGCCCAAGATAAAGCTCCAGGAGCTAAAGACAAGAAAGCAGAAGCTAAGGTAAAAAAGCCTTCTGCCCTAAAAAGGGATTTACAGAGTGAAAAAAGACGTCTGCGCAACCGCTCTTACCGCGCATCAGTTTTAACTTCTATCCGCGCTCTAGAAAGCTCAATCACTCAAAAAGAGTCTCCAGAAGCAGTAAAAACAAAATTGAATGAAATTTACAGCTTGATGGACAAAGGGGTAAAAAGCGGAGTTTTCAAGCCACAGAAAGC